>JAMNXK010000372.1 GCA_023653245.1 Tagaea sp. | reverse complement strand
TTCCTCGCGCGGGCGCTGGAAGGCGTTGCGCCCGACGATCGAACCCGACGCTCCGCCGTCGCGCAAAGCCTTGATCTCGCCCAACAGCGCCGCTTCGTCCTTGGCTTCGCCGCCCGAGAACACCACCAAACGCCGGCCTTCGAAGGCCGTGCGCATCACATGCGCGATGCGCTGGTCGAGCGTCGACACGTCGATCTTGCGGCTTTCGTAGACCTTCTTGGCCTCTTCCTGCCAGAGCACGGCGGTCGGCGGCTTGACCTTGATGATGTGCGCACCCAGCAGCGCCGCCATGTGGCAGGCATAGGCGCACACATCCATCGCCGTTTCCCCGGCCTTGTCGAGCTTGCCGCCGCGCGGATAGCTCCACATTACCACCGCGAGGCCGACGGATTTGGCCTCCAGGATCATCTCCCGGATCTCTTCCATCATCTCGTACTGGTCTTCGGAGCCGGGATAGATCGTGAAGCCGATCGCCGAGCAGCCCAGGCGCAGCGCGTCCTCGACCGAGCCGTGCACGGCTTGGTCCTTGTTGGTCGACAGCGAGTTGGCCGAGTTGACCTTGAGGATCGTGGGGATGGCGCCCGCGAACGTGTCCGCCCCGGCTTCGATCATGCCGAGCGGGGCGGCGTAGGCGTTCAGGCCCGCGTCGATCGCCAGCTGGAAATGGTAGTGCGGGTCGTAGGCCGGCGGGTTGGGCGCGAAGCTGCGCGCGGGGCCGTGCTCGAAACCCTGATCGACGGGCAGGATCACCATCTTGCCGGTGCCGGCCAGCTTGCCGTGCATCAGGATGCGCGCGAGATTGGCCTTGGTGCCGGGATTGTCGCTCTCGTAATTGGCGAGGATTTTCTTGACCTTCTGGGTGACCTTCACGGGCTCTGCTCCTGTCGGGCGATCGGAATTGCGCGCGCTTTTAGCGCCCGGACACCCCCCTTGTCGAGGGGGCGGGAACGCGCTTCTATGGGCCGGAAATCAGCGAGGAATCCCCATATGTTGCTGCACTTGCGCACCTGGCCCGAGGTCGAGACCTATCTGAAGACCTCGACGACGATCATCATCCCCATCGGCTCGACTGAGCAGCACGGCCCCACGGGCCTGATCGGCACCGACGCGATTTGCGGCGAGGCGGTCGGGCGCAAGCTGGGCGAGGTCACCGGCACGCTGGTCGCCCCCACCATCGCCGTGGGCATGGCGCAGCATCATTTGGGATTCGCGGGCTCGATGACCTTGCGGCCTTCGACCTTGATCGCGGTGGTGAAGGACAACGTGGAGAGTCTCGCGCGCCACGGCTTCACGCATTTTTACTTCGTGAACGGGCACGGCGGGAACGTGGCGCCGTTCTCGGCGGCGTTCTCCGAGATCTACGCCGAGGCCTCGCTGGCCCGGCCCGGCAACCGGCCGCCGATCCGCTGCCGCCTGCGCAATTGGTACGAAAGTGCGAAGGTCAAAGCGATCTCGCGCGAGCTTTACGGCGACAGCGAGGGCAGCCACGCCACGCCGTCGGAAGTGGCGCTGACTTGGGCCGTTTATCCCGATTCGGTGCGCAAGATGAAGCTCGATCCGGAAGTCGCACCGCGCGGCGAATTCACCGATGCGGCCGACTATCGGCGCAATTTCCCGGACGGGCGCATCGGCTCGAACCCCAATCTCGCCACGATCGAGGCGGGGCAGCGTTTGTGGGACGCTTCGGTGTCCGACCTCGTGGACGACCTCAAGGCCTTCACGAAGCTGGCGGCGGGGTAACTACGGCGCGCGCAGGAACTGGCTCGACACCCAGCCGGTGTCGCCCTCGAACTCGACCTCCCACCAGACGCCTTGGATGCGTTCGGTCGTCTTCACCCGCGCACCGGGATGGAGCGCGCGCTTGATGGCGCCGTTGACGGGGGCCGCGCGGAAATTCACGCCCGCGGCGACCGTAAAGTCGGAGTTGGCGCGGAAGGGCGGCGCGACGCGCTCGGGCGTGGCGGGCGGGGGCGCCGGGGCGGGCGCGGCCGGCTGGCCCGCCGTGCGGATATCCCGCGCGCGCATATCATCGACCAAGCCGTTGAAAGCCTTCTGCAGCGCCACCAAGATCGTCCGGCCTTCGACGGTTTGGGTATAGCCCATACCCAAGCCGCGCGCCTGTGATCCCAACAGCGCCGCCGCGATGTCGAGCTCGGCGTTCGTATGCGCGCCCTGCGCGACCCCCACCTGACGGCCGCTTTCGAGTTCGATCGCCATCAGCGAGATCGATGCGGCGACGTTGCGGACGCCCGGCGCGATGACATCGAGCACGTTCTGGGTCTGTTGGCCGGCGACGGGCGCCGTATTGGCACGTTGCGGCGCGCCTGGCGCCGTCGTCACGGACGGCAGACTGATCGACATGGACGGTTGCAGGACAAGAATCGTCTCTCCCAAAACGGGCTCGGCAGGCGCGCGGAACGGCCGGTTGGCGCTTCGCGCCGCGCCGCGTTCGCGCTCGATTTCGTTGCGTCGCGCCGTCAGGCGTTGATCGATCGTCGCGGCGTCGCGCACGTCGAAACATCCGGATTGCTGGGCGATGACGCGCAAAGCGTTCGCGGGGGAATCGATCCCAATCCGTGTAAGCATGCCGAGCAACTCGACGTTCGCGGGATCGCGGATCGCCAGGGGCCCGAGCGGCTGCGCGCACTGGACGGGTTCCACGGCGGGGACTTGCGTGGCTTGGGTCACCGGCGTCACGCCATCCGGCACGCAAGCCGCCAGCGCCGCCAGTGCCGGAATCATCGCGAGATATCTCAGATGCATAGAACCGCTCCCGATTGTTCGCTTGAGGAGCGTACCTTGTCGGGAATTTCTCCGTCAATCGCATCCGAAAAGATGGTCTATCGCCGTATCGGCGAAATCGGCGCGCCGTCGGCGTCGAACCAGTCCGGGCCCGCCGGGACTTTGCCCGCGCCGCCCGGGATATCGAGCACATAGACCGGTTACGCCAGGCCCGAGAGCCGCCAAGGTCAAAGCGATCTCGCCCGACTTTTCCCTTCGTCATCAACATAGTCGCGGCATCTCGCTCGTTGTCGTCACCCCGGACCAGCGACGCCGAAGGCGTCGCGCCGATCCGGGGTCTGTTGCCGATCTCGATGACGGCGCCCTGAAACAGATTCCGGATCGCGCCGTCGCGCGAAGCGCGCCGGCTTGTCCGGAATGACGATGAATTCCTCGCCCTCTCAGCGGAAGAGCGCGAACGACGGCGTCTTCTTGCCCATCAGAACACCCGCACGGCTTCGGCTTCGGCGTTTCGCCGGACATGCTTGTTGAGACCCTCGCGAAGATGCAGGTCGGCTTCGACGCCAAGCGTGTCGGACAAACGGTGCTTGATCCCCACGAACTCGATCAGCGACAGATCCGCCTCCGGCGCCGGATCGAAGAACAGATCGACGTCGCTATCGGGGCGTTGCGTGCCCTCGGCGACGGACCCAAAAATGTAAAGCGCCGCCACGCCGAGACCGCGCAATTCGGCCTCGTGCGCCTTCAGCTTGGCGATGACGGTCTCGCGGTCCATGGCAAGCGAAGTATATCACGTTTTCAAAGGCGGGACCGGCGCGCCGTCGGCGTCGAACCAATCGGGGCCCGCCGGGACTTTGCCCGCGCCGCCCGGAATGTCGAGCACATAGACCGGTTGGGCAAGGCCCGAAAGCCGCCCGCGCAATTCCCGCATCAAGCCGCGCCCTTCGTCGAGCGTGGTGCGGAAATGCGAAGTGCCCGGCGCCGGATCGGCATGATGCAAGTAGTACGGTTTGATCCGGTTCTTGACC
>JAMNXK010000371.1 GCA_023653245.1 Tagaea sp. | reverse complement strand
GCGAGCACGCGCTCCAAGGGCAGCGAGCGCGAGTTCCCGCGCCCATAGGGGATCACGCAGAACGTGCAGCGATGGTCGCAGCCTTGCTGGATTTCCAGGAATTCGCGCGTGCGGCCGGGATCGGGCGGCGTCGCGGTCTCGATGAAGTCGCGCGCGGCCATGATGTCGCCGACGGCGCCGTCGCCCTTGGCCCACGTGGCGGGTTCGAGCTTCTCGCGATTGCCGACCACGCGCGCCACGCCGGGCAGCGCGCGCCATTTCGCCGGATCGATCTGCACCGCGCAGCCGGTGGCGACGATCTTCGCGTCGGGCCGCTCGCGCGCCAGACGGCGGATCGCGGCCATCGCGTCGCGCTCGGCTTCCAACGTCACGGCACAGGTGTTGACCACGACCGTGCGCGCGTCGCCGTCCAGCAGCGCGTCGATGGCCGCACTCTCGGCGGCGTTGAGCCGGCAGCCGAAATTGACCACGCTCATGGCAACGGCCAGGCGCCCGTGAAGGACAACGCCGTCGGGCCGGTCATCAGCACATGGCCGTCGCGCAGCCACTCGATCGCGATCTCGGAATTCGGGTCGCGCGGGTCGGAACCGTCGACGACGATGGACACCTTCCGTCCCGCGACGAGCTTGCGGCGCATGGCGGCCACACCGGCGGCGCAGGCGCCCGATCCGCAAGCCAGCGTGATGCCCGCGCCGCGCTCCCACACCCGCAAGCGCAGCCGCTCGGCGGACAGGATTTGCGCGACGCCGATATTGGCGCGCTCGGGGAAGATGCGATGGCGTTCGAGCTGGGGGCCGAGCGTGGCGAGGTCGATTTGGGCGACGTCCGCCACGAAGAACGTGGCGTGCGGATTGCCCATCGACGTCGCGACGGGATTGGACAAGGGCCCGAGCGACAGCGGCACGGCGTTGGTGTCGCACGCCTCGGCGAGCGGGATCTCGCGCCAGTCGAGGCGCGCGGGGCCCATATCGACCGTCACGCGGCCGTCGGGCGTGCGCGTGGCTTCGAGCGATCCCGCGATCGTCTCGATCGCCAAGTGGTCGGTGCCGCGTTCGGCCATTACACGCTCGGCCACGCAGCGCGTGCCGTTGCCGCACGCGCCGGCCTCCGAGCCATCGGAATTGTAGAAGCGGAAGAACACGTCGGCACCGCGATCCTGCGGCTTCTCGATCACGATCATCTGGTCGAACCCGACGCCGCGATGGCGGTCGGCGATGGCGCGCGCGAGATCGGGCGTGACGACGGCGGCCCCGTCGCGCGCGTCCACGACGACGAAGTCGTTGCCCAGCCCGTGCATCTTGACGAAAGGAAGCGTGGCCATGGCCCAGCTATATGGCGGGTCGGGGCCGCGCCGTCCACTGCCCGTTGGGGCGTGCCAAATTGGAACGGTGCTGGAAACGACGTTGAAACGAAGCCCGCCGTTCTCTATATATCTCATTGATCTAAAACGGATTGTTTTGAAACGAACCGGAAATGAGCGGAAAACGACGTGATCCGCTATCGCAAACCCGAGCAGTGGCTGCGCTACGACAAGATGGCGCTTCTGGACGCGTTGGTGGCGGCGAAATCCGCCGTGCGCGCGCTCGTCAGCCTGCCGTTCCAGAAATCCTGGGCGGAAAAGATGCAAGCGATCCAGCTCAAGATCGAAGTGGCGGGCACCTCGCGGATCGAGGGTGCTGTGTTCACCGCCAAGGAACTCGATGCGGCGTTGGCGCAAGAAACGGCGCACGCGGCCCTCAGTCGCTCCCAACGGCAAGCACGCTCAGCAAAGGCGGCTTATCAGTGGATCGCCGCTCTCCCGGCAGATCGGCCGATCGGCGCCGATCTGGTGAAAGACGTCCATCGCCGCATCGTGACCGACTGCGACGACGATCATTGTCCACCGGGCGAGCTGCGCGGCGCCGGGAACAATGTGACGTTCGGCATGCCCCAGCATCGCGGCGCCGAGGGCGGCAAGGAATGCGCGCAAGCGTTCGAGGAGTTGTGCCGCGCGGCCGCGACCGAGTTTCGTGGGCATGACGAGCTGATCGCCGCGCTGGCGTTCCACTATCACATGGGGGCGATGCATCCCTTTCACGACGGCAACGGGCGCACGGCGCGCGCGGTCGAAGCTTTGTTTCTCCAACGCGCGGGTCTCAAGGACACGCTGTTCATCGCGATGTCGAATTACTATCACGACCGCAAGACCGACTATCTCGACACGCTCGCCAAAACCGGCGCCACCGGGCACGACCTCACCGCGTTTCTGCTCTTCGGCCTCCAGGGCATCGAACGGCAATGCACGGCGCTCGGCGAGGCGATCCAGCTCAATCTTCGTAAGACGATGTTCCGGGACCAGATGACCGAACTCTTCGGACGCCTGGAATCCACCCGCAAACGCGTGATGGCGCGAAGGCAGGTGGAGATCCTGAAGCAGCTGTTGGAGGAGGATGCGATTGAGTATGCCGATCTCAAGAAGCGAGTACAGCGGCACTACAATGTCAAGAATCCCCTGGCCATGTACATGCGCGACCTAGATCACTTGATTGATTCATTGGGCGCAGTCGGTTTCAAGAATTATGGCCCTGAACGCCTCGACCTATTTGCTCGTCTCGACTGGGCGACTGAGATCACCGAGACCGAGTTCTTCAAGCGCGTGAAGCAGCTGCCGAAGGCGAAATCGTTCCCGGGCTTCAAGAAGTAGCCAGCACCCGCACCCGGGGTGCTAGATCGGCGTGGGACGCGGCCGCCGTCGCAAGCCGCTTGTCGAGGGTCAGGACGGCGCAGTCGAGTTCGATGGCGAGCGCCAGATAGAGGCAGTCGTAAATCGAATGGGGGAGGCGCATGGCGAGTTTCAGCGCCGCCGGAAGCAACGAAGCGTCCGGGTGATAGGCGATCTCGAATTCGAGCAATCTGCTCTGCCGAGCGACGGCCTGCGCGGCCGGTAATCCGGCGAGCCGTGCGGCTTTCCAGATCGCGTTCGACCCTTCGACAAGAAGAAAGCCGGGCGCATGCGGCGCGTACGCGCCGATCTCGGCGATGATCCCGGGCACGCGCGGCCCAGGCTCAAGCAAAGATGCGACGACATTGGCGTCGAGAACGATACGCTCGGCGATCACGGCTCCTTGCCGAGCCATTCGCGCGCGCGCTCGCCATCGCGGGCGTCGAGTTCGTCGCGCCCATCGCGAATGGCTTTGGCCCAATCGAAATCCGCCGGCAGAGGATCGATCGGGAGCGTCTTTCGCCACTTGGCCTGGAGCTCGTTCCAGACTTCCATGGTCAATGGACGTCCCGGTTTGACCGCTTGCGCTTCGATCAACCGGCGCACGGCTTCGGACAACGTAATCCCTTCTTGCGCCGCTTCGATCTTGAGCGCGCGATGGGCTTCGGGGCTGACGTTTCGGACCAGGATATCGACCATCTTGATATCAAAGATATCAGTGATATCAAGATGGGGCAAGCGCACCCTATATAGGTCGTGCCGGGAATTGACGGCCGCCCGGCCATCCCTTAAAACCCCGGCTCCATTCAAGGGCAGTACGGAACCCTTGGGCCCTTCGGGTCTCCCGCCATCCGCGAGTTTCGCGCATGGCGGCCGTTTCGTTTTGGGTGTTTGGCGCAAGGACGATGTTCGAGCAGCTGGGCGGAAAACTAGGCGCGGTGTTCGACCGTCTGCGCGGCCGGGGTGTCATCACCGAGGCCGACGTGGATACGGCGCTGCGCGAGGTGCGTCTGGCGCTGCTCGAAGCGGACGTGGCGCTGCAAGTCGTCAAGGATTTCGTCGCCGCGGT
>JAMNXK010000370.1 GCA_023653245.1 Tagaea sp. | reverse complement strand
CGGCACGCCGGGCTGGAAGGTCGCGCGGCTGGAAGAAAAGCTCGGGCAGAAATGCTCCGACACCGCGCAGATCGCACTCGAAGACGTGCGCCTCACGCCCGATCTGATGCTCGGCAAGGAAGGCGAGGGGTACAAGATCGCACTCGCCAATCTCGAAGGCGGGCGCATCGGCATCGGCGCGCAAGCCGTGGGCATGGCGCGCTCGGCCTACGAGGCGGCGTTGGCCTACGCCAAGCAGCGCGAGAGCTTCGGCAAGCCGATCTTCGAGCATCAGGCGGTGTCGTTCCGCCTGGCCGACATGGCGACCGAGATCGAGGCCGCGCGCCTGCTGGTGACGAACGCGGCGCGCTTGCGCGATGCGGGCCGGCCTTGCCTCAAGGAAGCCGCGATGGCCAAGCTTTTCGCTTCCGAGATGGCCGAGCGCGTGTGCTCGGCCGCGATCCAGACGCATGGCGGCTACGGCTATCTCGCCGATTTTCCCGTCGAGCGCATCGCGCGCGACGTGCGCGTCTGCCAGATTTACGAAGGCACGTCCGACATTCAGCGCCTGGTGATCGCGCGCGCGATCCACGCGGAGGGGTAAGCATGGCCAACCCGATCGAGTTCTATTTCGACTTCTCCAGCCCCTACGGCTATCTCGCGTCCACGCGCATCGACGATCTGGCGAGCCATTACGGCCGCGTGGTCAAGTGGCGGCCGATGCTGCTCGGCGTGGCGTTCAAGGAATCGGGGCAGCGGCCGCTGGTCGAGATTCCGATGAAGGGCGATTACTCGCGCCACGACATCGCGCGCTTCGCCCGCCTGATGAACCAGAAGCTGCGCATGCCCGCGCAATTCCCCTTCATGGCCGCGAACCCGAGCCGCGCCTTCTACTGGCTGGAGGATCGCGATCCGAGCCTCGCCAAGCGCTTCGCCCGCGCGGTGTTCCGTCAGGCCTATGCCGACGGGCGCGACGTGACCGGCGTCGATTTCGTCTGCGATCTCGCCCAAGGCATGGGCGTGGACCGCGAGGCGTTGAAGGCCGGGATCACGAGCCCCGAGGGCAAGGAGCGGCTGCGCGCGGAAGTCGACGCCGCCGTGAAGCGCGGCGTGTTCGGCTCGCCCTTCGTGTTCGTCGATGGCGAGCCGTTCTGGGGCGCCGACCGGCTGTCGCAGATCGAAGAGTGGCTGGTCACCGGCGGCTGGTGAGGCGATGAGCGTCTTCAAGAGCGCGATCGATTCCAAATCCGAGGCTTTCGCCGCCAACGACGCGGCGATGCGCGCCGTCGTGGCCGATCTGCGCGCCGCCGCCGACAAGGTGCGCGAAGGCGGCGGCCCGGCCGCGCGCGACAAGCACGTCAAGCGCGGCAAGCTGCTGCCGCGCGAGCGCGTGCGCACGCTGCTCGATCCCGGCACGCCGTTCCTGGAACTCTCGCAGCTCGCGGCGTGGGAGATGTATGGCGGCGACGTGCCGGCGGCCGGCATCCTCACCGGCATCGGCCGGGTTGCGGGACGCGAATGCGTGATCGTGTGCAACGACGCCACGGTCAAGGGCGGCACCTATTATCCGATGACGGTCAAGAAGCATCTGCGCGCCCAGGAGATCGCGCGCGAGAACCGGCTGCCTTGCGTCTATCTGGTCGACAGCGGCGGGGCCAATCTGCCCAATCAGGACGACGTGTTTCCCGACCGCGAGCATTTCGGCCGCATCTTCTACAATCAAGCCACGCTGTCGGCCGCCGGCATTCCCCAGATCGCCGTGGTGATGGGCAGCTGCACGGCGGGCGGCGCCTACGTGCCCGCCATGTCGGACGAAAGCGTGATCGTGCGCGAGCAGGGCACGATCTTCCTGGGCGGCCCGCCTTTGGTGAAAGCGGCGACGGGCGAGATCGTCACGGCCGAAGAGCTGGGCGGGGCGGACGTGCACGCGCGGATCTCGGGCGTGGTGGATCACTACGCCCAGAACGACGCGCACGCGCTGGGGATCGCGCGGCGCATCGTCGGCAATCTGGGGACGGCGCGCTCGACCTGGGCGGCGCCCGCGGCACCGGTCGAACCGCTCTATCCGGCCGAGGAGCTCTACGGTGCCGTCCCCCTCGACGCGCGCAAGCCCTACGACGTGCGCGAGATCGTGGCGCGCGTCGTCGACGGCTCCGAGTTCGACGAATTCAAGGCGCTCTACGGCACCACGCTGGTGTGCGGCTTCGCGCGCATTTGGGGCCATCAAGTCGGCATCGTCGCCAACAACGGCATTCTGTTCTCCGAAAGCTCGCTGAAAGGCGCGCACTTCGTCGAGCTTTGCTGCCAGCGCGGAATTCCTTTGGTGTTCCTGCAGAACATCTCCGGCTTCATGGTCGGCAAGAAATACGAGAGCGGCGGCATCGCGCGCGACGGCGCCAAGCTCGTCACGGCGGTGTCGTGCGCCAAGGTGCCGAAATTCACCGTGATCGTCGGCGGCTCGTTCGGCGCCGGGAATTACGGCATGTGCGGCCGCGCGTTCGGCCCGCGGTTCTTGTGGATGTGGCCCAACGCGCGCATCTCGGTGATGGGCGGCGAACAGGCGGCCTCGGTGCTCGCGACCGTGCGGCGCGACAATCTCGAAGCTGCGGGCAAGTCCTGGTCCGCGGAGGAGGAGGCGGCGTTCAAAGCGCCGATCCGCGCCCAGTACGAGCATCAAGGCCATCCGTACTACGCCTCGGCCCGGCTGTGGGACGACGGCGTGATCGATCCCGCCCAGACGCGCATGGTGCTCGGGCTCGGGCTTTCGGCCGCGTCCAACGCGCCCATCGAGCCGACGAAGTTCGGCGTGTTCCGGATGTAGGCGATGGGCGAAGGCTTCCACACGCGCGTCGATCCAAGGGGCGTGGCCACGCTGACGCTGGCGCGGCCCGAGCTGCACAACGCGTTCGACGATTCGCTGATCGCGGCCCTGACCGCCGAGATCGGGCGCCTGGGCTCGATGGAGACCGTCCGCGCGATCGTGCTGGCGGCCGAGGGCAAGAGCTTTTCGGCCGGGGCCGATCTCAACTGGATGAAGCGCATGGCGGCCTATTCCGAGGCCGAGAACCGCCGCGACGCCGACGCGCTCGCCGAGCTCATGCGCGCGTTGAACGACTGCCCCAAGCCGACGATCGCGCGCGTGCAGGGGGCGGCGTTCGGCGGCGGCGTCGGGCTGGTCGCGTGCTGCGACATGGCCGTGGCGGCGCAGACGGCGACGTTCTGCCTGTCGGAGGTCAAGCTCGGCCTGATCCCGGCGGTGATTTCGCCCTACGTGATCCGCGCCATGGGCGCGCGCGCGGCGCGGCGCTATTTCCTGACGGCGGAGATCTTCGACGCGGCCGAGGCGCGGCGCCTGGGCCTCGTCCACGAGGTCGTCCCGCCCGACGCGCTCGACGGTGCGCTCGACGCCTTGCTCGCCAAGCTGCTCGCCGCCGGGCCGACGGCGCTGGCAGAGTGCAAAGCGCTGATCGCGCGCGTGGCCGAGGGCGAAATCGACGCGGCGATGATCGCCGACACGGCCGCGCGCATCGCGCGGGTGCGCGTCTCGCCCGAGGGACGAGAAGGCATCGCCGCCTTCCTGGCCAAGCGCAAGCCCGCCTGGAGAGCTCGATGAGCGGCGGGCGGCGCCTTTCGGGAATCGCCTTCACGGCGGCGCTGCTGCTGCTGATCGGCTTCGCGGTCGAGGGCGATCTGGGCATGGACTTCACGGTCACCATGTTCGCCGCCGCCTTGGGCGCTTTCGCGTTCTGCACGCTGCTCTTCCCGGGCTCGCTGCTTTTCTCGCTCGCTTTG
>JAMNXK010000369.1 GCA_023653245.1 Tagaea sp. | reverse complement strand
GACGCCGCCGATGGCGGCGCTCGCACCCGATCAGACCGTGTTCGTGACCAGCCTGTCGAAGTCGGTCGCCCCGGGCTTGCGCCTGGGCTATTTGCACGCGACCGAAGCGATCGTGCAGCGGGTGACGGCCGCGATCCGCGCCTCGACCTTCATGACCTCGCCCTTGATCGCCGAGCTCGCCACGCGGCTGATCCGCTCGGGCGACGCGCAAGAAGCGGCCAAGTACCAGGTCGTCCTGGCCGAGCGGCGGCAGAAGATCGCCGCGCGCCATCTCGCGGGCCAGGATTACCGGACCCATCCGCGCGCCTTCCACGTCTGGCTCAAAATGCCCGAGCCCTGGCGGCGCGAGGAATACGCCGAAGCGGCGCGCCGGCGCGGCGTGGGCGTGGCGCCGGCCGACGCCTTCGCGGTGGGCCGCGCCCCCGTGCCGCACGCCGTGCGCATCGCCTTGACGCAGCCCGACCGCGACGAGGATCTCGAGCGCGCGCTCGCCACGCTGGTGGAAATCCTCGCCGATCCGCCCGAAGGCGCGCTGCCGATGGTGTGAACTCAGTCGAGCGGCAGCAGCGCCGCGCGCGGCACGCCCAGCGCCGTGGCCAAGCGGCCGAGCGTGGCGAGCCCCGCGTTGCGCCGTCCGGTTTCGATTTGCGAGAGATGCGCGGGATTGACGCCCGCCTTGCGCGCCAGCGCGGCCTGGCTCGTCTTGCGATGCTTGCGCCAGGCGGCGACGGGATGCGCGCCATCGGCGATGGCGAAGGCGACGTCGCCGGGGATCGTCGCTTCGCCCGCGCGGATGCGCTTCTTGGCGGCGCGCACGGCGGCCAGATCGCGCGCGTCGTCGTCGCCGACCAGACGCCGATATTCGGGCCACGGCACCACGGCGAAAGCCGGGGCGCCGTTCTTGTAGATGATTTGCGGCTTGTCCATCACGTTCCACCTATCCGTAGACCTTGTCGCGTCGCGCCAAGCGAATCACGGTCAACAGCAGCACGGCCCCGTCGAGCGTGTAGACGACCCGCCAATCGCCGATCCGGAGCCGGTAGGCGTCCTCGCCGCGCAGCGCCTTCACGTTGTTGTTCGGCGCGAAAGGATCGCGCGCGACCGCTTCGAGCTTCGTGCGCACGCGCTCGCGGATGCCGGCGGGTGCGGCCCCCAGCTCCTTCAACGCCGCGCGGGTGAACTCGATCCGGTACACGCGCCCGGACTATAGCAAATGCTATAGGACCGGTCTACCGCTCGAACGTGTGGGCGTGGTTGAGCGGCCCGTGGCCGCCGCCCAAGCCCGGCGCCTTTTCAATCGCGCGCTGCACGTAGTGGCGCGCGCGCGCGACGGCCGTCTCCAGATCGAGCTTCTGCGCGAGGCACGCGGCGATCGCCGAGGCGAGCGTGCAGCCCGTGCCGTGCGTCGCTCTGGTCTTGATGCGCGGGGATTCGAACGTGACCGTGCCGTCGGCGGTGGCGAGCACGTCGATCAGATCGTCGCCCTCCAGATGCCCGCCTTTGAGCAGCACGGCGGGGCAGCCGAGCGTGAGCATCGTCTGCGCCGCGTAGCGCATTTCTTTGGCATCGCGGATGGTCATGCCGGAGAGCGCTTCGGCCTCGGGCAAATTCGGCGTGACGATCGTCGCGAGCACCAGCATGCGCCGCTTGAAGGTGTTGACCGCCTCGGGCTGGAGCAGCGGATGCCCGCCTTTGGCGTACATCACCGGATCGACGACCAGCTTCACGCCTGCGGCTTCGGCTTCGAGCGCGTCGGCGACCGCGTCGATGGTCGCCGCGTCGTGCAGCATGCCGGTCTTGATCGCGTCCGCCCCGATGTCGCGCATGACGACCCGGATCTGCTGGGCGATGAAAGCGGACGGCACGGGATGCACGCCGTGCACGCCGTGCGTGTCCTGCGCGGTCAGCGCGGTGATCGCCGTCGCCGCGTAGGCGGCGTGCGCGGTCACGGTCTTGATGTCGGCCTGGATTCCGGCCCCGCCGCCCGAATCCGAGCCCGCGACGATCAACACGCGTCCTTGCATCGCCCTTACTCCGCCTTGCGCGTCCGCGTGCGCCGGTCGAGCCCGGCGGGATAGCTGGATTTGGGCGCGGGCCCTTCGGCTTGCGCCGGCGCCGAGGATTTGCCCCCGCCCGCTTTGGCGCCGCCGGCGGCGATCAACGCGTCGACGATCGCGCCGACGGCCGATTTGACCGCCGTTTGCGTGGGGCCCTCGGCCATCACGCGCACCAGCGGCTCGGTCCCCGATTTGCGGATCAACACGCGGCCCTCGCGGCCCAGCGCCGCTTCCGCCGCGGCGATGGCGGCCTTCACCTTGGCGTCGTCGAGCGGCGGCGTGCCGGGGAAGCGCACGTTCTCGAGCAGCTGGGGCAGCGGATCGAACACATGGGCGACCTCGCTCGCCTTCCTGCCGGACTGGACGATCGAGGCGAGCATCTGCAGCCCCGCGATCAGCCCGTCGCCCGTGGTCGCGTAGTCGGCGAGGATCACGTGGCCCGATTGCTCGCCGCCCAGATTGGCGTCGAGCTCGCGCATCATCTCCAAGACGTAGCGATCGCCGACCTTGGCGCGGGCGAGGCGGATGCCCGCGCTCTCGCACCAGCGTTCGAGGCCGAGATTGGACATGACCGTGGCCACGACCGTGTCCTTGCGCAGTCTGCCCTCGGCCTTCCAAGTCCGCGCGATGCCGGCGAGCAGCTGGTCGCCGTCGATCAGCCGGCCGTTCTCGTCCACCAATTGCAAGCGGTCGGCGTCGCCGTCGAGCGCCAAGCCCACATGCGCGCCATGGGTGACCACGGCGGCTTGCAGCGCCTCCACATGCGTGGCGCCGCACTGGCGGTTGATGTTGAACCCGTCGGGATCGACGGCGATGGGCACGATCTCCGCACCCAGCTCCCACAGCACGGTCGGCGCCACGCGATAGGCGGCGCCGTTCGCGCAATCGACCACGACCTTGAGCCCGTCGAGGCGCAAGCCCTTGGGGAAGGTCGCCTTGGCGATTTCGATATAGCGCCCGGGCGCGTCCTCAAGGCGGCGCGCGCGGCCGAGCCGGTCGGGCGGCACGCGGCCGTCGGCGTCGCCCATCGCGCGTTCGATCTCGGCTTCGAGCTCGTCCGACAGCTTGTAGCCATCGGCGCCGAACAATTTGATCCCATTGTCGTGATGCGGATTGTGCGACGCCGAGATCATCACGCCAAGATCGGCGCGCAACGAACGCGTGAGCATCGCCACGGCCGGCGTGGGCATCGGCCCGAGCAGCACCACGTCCATGCCGATCGACACGAAACCCGCGGTCAGCGCCGGCTCGAACATGTAGCCCGACAGGCGCGTATCCTTGCCGATCACCACGCGCGCGCGGTGATCGGTCTGGCGCAAGACCTTGCCCGCCGCGATCGCCACTTGCATGGCGGTTTCCGCCGTCATGGGGGCGACGTTGGCCAGCCCGCGAATCCCGTCGGTGCCGAAAAGTTTGCGCATCGAGGGGCTTATAGGCGCCGCGCCCGCCCCCGTAAAGTCACGCCTTGTTGCGTTCGGTTTCGATCGCCGCCCGGACTTTGAGCGCCTGGACCGTGGCCGCGACGTCGTGCACGCGCAGGATATCCGCCCCGCGCGCCACGGCGGCCAGACCGGCGGCGAGCGAACCGGGCAAACGATCCTTGGGTTTCTCGCCCTTGGACAGCGCGCCGATGAAGCTCTTGCGCGAGGCGCCGATCAGCACGGCCACCCCCAGCGCCGTCAACGTTTCGAGCCGCGCGATCAGTCGCGCGTTGTG
>JAMNXK010000018.1 GCA_023653245.1 Tagaea sp. | reverse complement strand
CTTCTTCGAAGCGCTCGAGAACAAGTGGCTGCCCAAATCCTGATCCGCAAAACCGCCGCGCGCGCGGCCCTGGCGCTCGCCGGGGCCGCGACGCTCTCGGGCTGCGGCGGCCATTCCTACAGCTGGGGCTGGTACGTCGTCTCGCCGGCCGATCCGCGCGGGCTCAAGAATCTCGCCTTCCTCGCCGAAGGCCTTATCGCGACGGTGACGATTTCCGTCGCGGCGATCCTCATCTCCGTGATCCTCGGCGCGATGCTCGCCATGGCCGGGCTGGCGCGCGCGCGGTCCTTGCGCTGGCTCAACCGCACCTATGTCGAGATCTTCCGCGCGGTGCCGGTGCTGGTGCTGCTTCTGTGGGTCTATTACGGCCTGCCGGTGGTGGCGGGCATCCAGTTCTCGGTGATGGTCGCGGGAATCGCCACGCTGGCCGTGTCCGACGCGGCGTTCGAAGCCGAGATTTTCCGCGCCGGCATCCAGGCGGTGCCCGCGGGCCAGAGCGAAGCGGCGAAGAGCCTGGGCTTGACGCGCTGGCAGACGATGCGCCTGATCGTGCTGCCCCAGGCGATCCGCAAGATCCTGCCCGCCTTGGGCAACCAATTCGTCTATGTGCTGAAGATGAGCTCGCTCGTCTCCGTCGTCGGCTACCAGGAACTCACGCGCCGCGCGCAGGAGCTGGTGCTGATCGAATACCGGCCGCTGGAGATCTACACGATCCTGGTCATCGAGTATCTGGTGCTGATCCTGATCGTGTCGTGGCTGGTGCGCCGTCTCGAAGCGCGCATGGCCGCCGGGCGCTAAACCGAGCGCACGAACGCGGGCCGTTTCGTGCCGCCGCTCATTTGCCGATCCCCGTCGTCAGCCCGCGCACGATGTGCCGCTGGCCGACGAGCAGCAAGACGATGGCCGGCACGATGGACAGGACCGCCGCCGCGGCCATCTGGGTGTGCTTGATCTCGTATTCCTGGGCGAATTTGGCGATCGCGACCGGAACGGTTTGCGAGCCCTGGGTGGTCAGGTTGATCGCCACGGCGAATTCGTTCCAGCTGAACAGGAAGCAAAGGATCCCGGCGGCGGCCAGGCCGGGCCGCACCATCGGCACGACGACCTTCACCAGGATCTGCAACGTCGAGGCGCCGTCGATGCGGGCGGCTTCCTCGAGTTCGACGGGCATCTGGCGCACGAACACCGCCACGATCCACAGCGCCATCGGGAAGTTCAAGGTCGTGTGCGCGAGGATCAGCCCGGCATGCGTGCCGTAAAGTCCGAGCATACGGAATATCAGGAACCACGCGCCGACCATCGCGATCGGCGGCAGCATGTGGAACACCAGCCACCAGCCGGAGATCGCCCGGCCGAAACGCGACGCGGGCATGAGACGGTGAAGCGCGTAGGCGGCGAGCACCGCCATGATCAGGACCAGCACGGTGCTGACGGCGCCCACCAGCAGGCTGTTGACCAAGTTCTCGACGTAGTCGGAGTAACGCGAGAACAGCACTTCCTGGAAACTCGTCAGCACCGGTGGCGTGAGGATCCGTCCCATCAGCAAATCTATCTGGTTCTTGAAGGCTGCGGCGGCGACCCAAAGGAAAGGCAGCATCACCGCCAACGCGGCGAGCCCGAGAACCGCGTGGCGGGCGGCGCCGATGCGCGCGCGCTCGACCGGCCGGCTCATGCGCCGCTCCCCCGCCGCTGCAAGGCGCCCAGCGCCAGCACGATGACCAGCGCCATCGCGAACAGGATCGCGACGGACAGCGCCGAACCGTAGCCGATCCGGTCCTCGGTGAAAAACCGACGATAAATCGAGAAGCTCACCACCTCCGTCGCGGTGCCGGGCCCGCCGCCGGTCAGCAAGTAGACTTCGTCGAAAACTTTCACGGCGGTGATGAAGCGGAAGACGAACGTCACGGCGATCGCCGGCAGCATCATGGGCAGCGTGACGTAGCGGAATTCCTGCCAGGCCGTGGCGCCATCGACCCGCGCGGCTTCGATCGCGTCCTGCGGCAAGGCTTGCAGGCCCGCGAGCAGCAGCAAGTAGCAGAACGGCGTCCAATGCCAGACATTGACGGCGATCAAGGCGCCGAGGGCCAGATTGGGATCGCCCAGCCAATCCGGACCGGCGATCCCGAAGAACGCCGCCGCCGCATTCAAAGGCCCGAAATCGGGATTGTAGATCAGTTTCCACATCGCGCCGATCACGATTCCCGGAACCAGGATCGGCAAGAGAAAGACGGTCCGGTAGACCAGCTCTCCGCGGACCACCCCGGTCGTCAGCACGGCCAGGAACAACCCAAGCGCCATTTGGATCGCGACCCCGATCGCCGCGAAAACGGCGGTGTTTACGACACCGGCGCCGAGCAGCCCGTCGTCCGCCAGCGCGCGATAATGCGCCGAGCCCACCCATGTCCACGTGGCTTGGCCCTGGGACCACGAGATCTCGTGAAAGCTCGCGACGATCAGATTGCCGATCGGCACCAGCGTCAGCCCGGCCAGCAGTGCCAGAGACGGGGCCAGCAGCGCGAGGCGCGCGAAACCGTCGCGCGCCCCGCCGGTGAGGAGCCTCGTCAACGCAGATCGCCCAATCGGCCGGTGCGATACCCGGCACCGGCCATGATCTGATGCACTTCCGCGGAGATGCGGTTGAGCGCCTCGGCCGAGCCGATTTCGCCGATTACCGCTTGATTGAGCCGCTGCTCGAGCACCGAGACGATCCGCGGCCCCTCGGGAACGGTATACATCATGCGCGCGGTGGTGACGCTGTCGAGAACGGCGGGCATGTAGCGGTTCTTGGGATCGCGCGCCAGGTCCGAAGCGAGCACCGCGCGGCTTACCGGCGGGGAGCCCGCTTCGGCGTATTTGACCTGGTTCTCGCGCTTTTGGAACCAGGCGAGAAAGGCCAGCGCGGCGTGCTGGCGCTCGGGCGGCACGTTGCGCGGCACGACGCCGACGAAATGCCCCAGCGTCGGCGAGGACGGCCCGGAATCCGATCCGGGGGCCACGACGACGTCGATCTTGCCGACCACCGCCGAGCGCGCGGGATCGTCCATCTGCGACCAGGCCGCGATCACGATCATCGCATGCGCGGCGCGCCCGGTGAGGACCTGCTGGATCACGTCGGCGTTGGAGAACGAGCCGGGATTGGGCGGTGCGAAGGCGCGGAACTCGAGGTAGCGGTCGAGCGCGCGCTTGCCCGCCGGGCTGTTGATCGCCACCGTGAAGTCGCCCGCGCGCTCGTCGGCGAACAGGCTCGCCCCGTAGCTGTGCAGGTAGGGGAAGAAATCGTAGGACACGTCCGAAGCGCTGCGCGCGCCGCGCAAGACCATGCCGTGGATCCGCGGCGCGTCGTGCAGCGCCCGCGCGTTGGCGAGCAGCTGGTCCCAGGTCTTGGGCGGCGTCAGGCCTTTGGCTTCGTAGAGGTCGCGCCGGTAGTAGAGAACGGGCACGTTCGGATTGAGCGTGACGCCGTAGAGCTTGCCTGTCTCGCGGCTGTGGCGCTTGCGCGCTTCGTCCCAATAGCAGCTATCGTCCATGTTGAGGATGTCCGGATCGAGCCGAAAAGACGGGTCGATATCCGTCAGCGCGGTCAAGAAGCCGCCGTGGAAGACTTCCGCCATCCAGGTCGCATTGAGCGGCAGAATGTCGAATATCCCTTGTTGCGAGCGCGCGGAGTTGCGCTGTTTTTCGGCCGCCGCCGCGAACGGGTTGACGTCGAGCCGCACGCGGTTGCCGGTCTCCCGCTCGTAGGCCTCGACCAGCCGCGCGAAACCGGCGAACCACGGCGATTGGTTGATCGCGATGGCGATCTGCGGATGGCGCGCTTGGGCCGAAACCGGACCCGAGGCGCCCAGCGCCAAGCCGCCCGCCGCACCGAGTGCGAGCACGTCGCGCCGCTTCATGTTCTTGCGAGCCATCTTTCCCCCCTTTTTTTTCCGCGCCGGCACCTGCCGGCCCGTCGCGGATACGCGGTTGCGGATCAGTTGAACTGCGCGGGCTGCCCCGGCACGGGCGAGTAGTGGAAATCCCCTCGGGCGAGCACGGCGGCCAGGCCGCCGTGCGCGGCGATCGTGGCCGCCTGCTCGGCGCGCGCGCGGCGATCGACCGCTTCGGGATCGAGCCGCTCGCGCAGCAGCGCCTCGAACTCGGCGAGCAACGGCGCGTGCGCCGGATCGAGCGCGAGATCGCGCGTCTCGTCCGGATCGGAAGCGAGATCGAAGAGCTGCGGCCGCATCCCGACATAATGGACGTATTTGTGGTTCCGGCGGCGCAGCATGAAGGCCGCCGCCGACGCGCCGACGGCGTGGTATTCGCCCAGCACGACGCGACCGGGATCGGCGCCCGCAGCCAATTCGAACAGCGAACAGCCCGGCATATCCGGAGGCCCGGGCGCGACGCCTGCGGCCGCGAGGATGGTCGGATAGGCGTCGACGAGCGAGACCGGCGTGCCGCACACTCGGCCGCGCGGCACGTCCGCGCCGGCGAGAATCAACGGCACCCCCGCCGCCTGCTCGTACATATTGGACTTGCCCCAGATTCCGCGGCGCCCGAGGCTTTCGCCGTGGTCGCTGGTGAACAGGACGCGCGCCGTCGCGCCCAGCCCCGCGCCATCCAGCGCCGCCACGATCCGCCCGACATTGGCGTCGACGAACGTGCACAGCGCCCGATAGCCGCGGATCGCTTCGCGCGCCGAGTGCGCGTCGAAATGGTCGGCGTAGGAGATGCAGGCGGTCAGCGCCGCGAGCCACGGATGGGGCTGCGGAATTCCCGGGCCCACGGGGGGAAGCTCGATCGGATCGTCCGCGTAGAGATCGTAGAACTCGGCCGGCGCCTTGAACGGCATATGCGGACAGACGAAAGACACGAACAGGACCCAAGGCTCCGGGTCGCGCGCGTGCTTGGCGATCCATGCGCACGCGGCGGCGCAGATACGCGAATCGTACTCGGAGTAGCTCGTCGCGCCGCGGCCGACCTCCTCGCTCAAGCGCCGCGCGCCCGAACGCCGCGGCATCGGGTCCCGGATCGCCCCCAGAAGATCGCCGACGCCGCCCACGACGTGCATCGGCATGATCTCTTGCGTGAACCCGTTGGGATCTGACGTGCGCCGGAAGTGGAGCTTGCCGATCGATACGGCCTGCCGCCCGGCCTGGGCCAGACGATGCGCCCAGCTTTCGACCTTGCCGTCGTAAGGATGCGCGTTGTCCCAATACCCGATTTCGTGGACATGCCGGCCCGTCGCGAAACTCGCGCGCGAGGGCACGCAGATCGGCGAGTTGCAATAGGCGCCGGCGAACCGGGTGCCCGAAGCGGCCAAGCGATCCAGATTGGGCGTCCGCACGGGCCCTCCGGCGCACCCCATATGGCCGCGCTCGAACTCGTCCGCCATCACGACGACAAGATGCCCCGGTGTCGCCATCTAGAACCTGTCTCCCCCTCGACCCGTGGCCACGCCCGTTCGGCGCCCTTACGCCGAAGTTGACAGGCGCGCGGCCTGGCTGTCCAATGATGGATATGCCGATATCCATAACTGATAGGAATGCCACTTCGGCCACCTTGCGCGCGCTGGGAGACGGTCGTTCCCTCGCGCAATTTCTCGCGGTCGCCGAATGCCGGAGCTTCACGGCCGCGTCGGCGCGCCTCCATCTGACCCAGCCAGCCCTGACGAAAAGCGTGCGTCAGCTCGAGCGGGCGCTGGGCGTGACCCTTTTCGAGCGCATGCCGCGCGGCGTGGAGCTCACGCCGATCGGCATGGCTTTGCTTGATCACGTGCGGCTACTGCGCACCGAACTGGCGTCGGCCGCCGCCACGCTCGACGCCCTGCGCTCGGGCCTTCAAGGCCAGGTCCGCGTGGGCGCCGGCCACACGGCCGCGACGGGGTTGCTGCCTGCGGCGATCGGCGCGCTGCACGCGCGCGCACCGGACATCCGCATCGATCTGCGCTACGGGACGACCGAACCGCTGATCGCGGCGCTACGGGTGGGTGAGCTCGATCTGCTGGTCGCGGCCTTGCCCGAATCTCTGCCCAACGACGTTTTGGCCGAGCCTCTGACGACCAGCGGCTTCACCGTGATGGCGCGGCGGGGGCATCGTCTGGCGCGGCTCGTTCGCGCCGACATTGAGGTCTTGCGCGGCGCCACCTGGGCCCTGCCGGGACCTGGCGACACGGGGCGCGAACAGCTGATCGCACTGCTCCGCCGACACGGCCTGCCCCCGCCGATCGTCGCCGCGCAAAGCAACTCGGTTCCGTTCTACACGGCGCTGGTGCGCGTCAGCGACCATTTGGGGATCGCGCCGCGCGATCGCTTGCGCGTGCCCGAAGCCGCCGGTTTGAAGGCGCTCGACATTCCGGCGGCGACATGGGAGCGCACGATGGGATTGGTAGTCCGCCAGCGCACGTCGCAGACGCCGGCCGCCCAAGCGCTCGCCGCGAGCTTGCGCGCGGTCGCCCGGCGATACACCCTCGCGCCCGATTCTTGATCGCGTCGCGGCCGACGCGCGGGCCGTTAGGCCGACCGCACGAACGCGTCGTAATCCGCCGCCAGATCCTCGGCGCCGAGCGCCAGCAATTCTTCGCCGGCGGCGCGCGTCGCCAAAGCCGAATCCGAGATCACGCGGCCGTCGGGAAAGCGCCGTCGGTAGTCGGCCGCCTCGTAATAGTTGTCGCCCGCGTGTTCGAGCAGGTCGTTGCGGCCATGCGAAGGCGGCGGGTCGAGTTTGAATTCCCGGATCGAGTCCGGGTGGGCGGCCATGGTGATCGCGACTTCCGACGGCGTGCCGTGGAAGCCTTCGCCCGCGCCGTAGAGTTCCTTGCGCCGCGCATCGACGCGCGGCAATTCCCACCAGCTCTTGAGCTTGCAGCGGAGCTTGACGTCGGCGTCGCGCCCGGCCATCGACAGCTCGGCGTAGTATTCCTGGAACGCCGCGCGCGCCGGCGCCACGTTGCCGCCATGGCCGTTCAGGAAATAGACTCGCTCGAACCCGGTGCGCGCGAGCGAAGCGACGAAGTCGCGCACCACCGCCATCAAGGTCGATGGGCGCAAGGACAGCGAGCCCGGAAAATCGAGATGGAATTGCGACATGCCGACCTGGATCGTCGGCGCAACCATGACGTTTCGGGCATGGCCCATACGTCGGGCGATCGCTTCGGGGCAGAGATGGTCGGTGCCGATCAGGCCTTCCGGCCCGTGCTGTTCGGTCGAGCCCAGCGGCACCACGATGCCCTTCGAGCGGGTCAGATAGTCCCGAACCTTGGGCCAAGTCTGAAGTTCCAGACGCATCCGCTTCCCCTTCGCGCCGTTTCCGGTCCACACTGACCGCATGATCCTCTACGCCACGGAATTGTCCAGCTATAGCCTCAAGGTCCGCCTCGCCGCGGCGCTGAAAGGAATCGCGCTCGACGTTCGTCCGCCGCCCGACGGCTACCGCTCGGCCGCGTATCGCGCGCTCGTCCCCTCGGGCACAGTGCCCGCCTTGGTGGACGGCGATTTCACCCTGGCCGAGTCCGACACGATCCTCGAATATCTCGAAGACCGCTTCCCGGCGCCCGCTTTGTTGCCCGCCGATCCGCGTGGCCGGGCGCAAGCGCGGTTCCTGGGGCGCCTGCACGATCTGCGCTTCGAACCCAAGCTCCGCGCCTGTTTCGGCGCCGTCGCGGGTCGCCAAGCGCCGCCCGAAATCGAGCCGGCGCTCGACGCGGCGCTGGCCTTGATCGAAACCAGCCTCGATCCCGACGGTCCCTTCGCGATCGGCAAGGCGCCGAGCCTCGCGGATTGCGCCTATCCCGCGAGTTTCGCGATCCTCGACGCGCTGGCGCCCGTGTTCGGCTGGCGTATCGCCAGGCGCCCGCGCATCGCGCGCTGGCGCGCGGCGTTGGACGCGCACCCGGTCTTCGAGAGTCTGCTCGTTCCCTATCGCGCCAGCGTGGCCGCCTGGATCGAGTCCAAGCGCTAGACGTGCTCCCAATCGTCGAGACGATCGGTGTTGGGCGGCGAATAGCCCAGCACGTCGCCATGCGTCGTCACGCCCAGGCCGTTCAGCAGCCGGTTCGAATAGTTGAAATAGGCGCAGACCTGGTTGGCTTCGAAGATCTCCGCGTCGCTCGCACCGGCGTCGCGCGCGGCCGTCACATCGGCCTGCGCCATCGTCTGGGGCTCCAGCGTCAGCTTGCGCACGTAGCGCAGCAGCGCCAATTCCTTGCCGTCGAAGACCTTCTCGGGTGCGGCGGCGGCGAACGCCTTGTAGATGGCCCCCGCCCGCGCCTCGTCGTTCAACAGCCGCGTCAAGCCCGCGAAGTGATGCGCGACCGAGTAGTCGCATTTGTTGGCGAGGCTGGTGTAGATCCCGAGGCATTCCAAGAACCACACCGGCAGCGAATTGCCCTTGTGGTGCAGCACGCTTTTGTAGAGCGCGCTATGCCCCTCCATCGTGTGCGGGCGCAAGGAATGGATCTTCATCACGTTGTCGATCTTGCCGCCCGGCCCCTTCACGCGGTCGTAGAGCTCGCGCAAATAGCCGCTCGATCCGTCGTATTGAATCATCTCGATCCACGCCGTCATGTCGTTCCCTTTCCCCAAAACCGGAATCGATCCGCGCGATACGGCCCGAGATCGAGCCCCGGCGGCGCGCCTTCGACCAAAGCGGCGACGATCCTGGCCGTGATCGCCGCGAGTGTCACGCCCAGATGCGCGTGAGCGAAGGCAAAAATCGCGCGCGGCTCCGCCGGGGCGCGGCCGATCGCCGGCAGCCCGTCGGGCAGCGACGGCCGAAAGCCCATCCAGAACGAAGCACGCTCGGCGTTCAGGCCGGGCAGCAGCGCCTTCGCGTTGGCGATCAAGCGCTCGGCCCGGCGCAGGTCGGGCGGCGCATCGAGACCGGCGAACTCCACCGTGCCGGCCAGGCGCAAGCCCCCCGCCATCGAAGTCAACGCGTATTTGCCCTCGCCGTCGATCATCTGCGCGGGCAGTTCGAGCCCCGGCGACGGCAGCATGGCGTGATAGCCGCGCTCCACGTCGAGCGGCGGGTTCGCCCCCAGCCGCGCGGCCAGGGGCTTCGAAAACGCGCCCGCGCACAGCACGAAACGATCGGCGCGCCAGTCGCCCGCCGCCGTGCGGACGATCAGCCCCGAAGCCTCGGGCGCCACGTCGTCGACGCGCACGCGTTCGATCCGCCCGCCTTTGGCTTGGAACGCCGCCGCCAAACCGTCGCACAGCGCCCCGGGATCGACGAAATGTCCCGCGTCGGGCGCGTAGACCGCATGTGCGTAGCGCTCGGCCAACATCGGCGCGAAACGGCGCAGCGCATCGGCGTCGAACTCTTCGAGCCCGACGCCGCGCGCGCGCCGGAACGCGTGCGCGTTTTCGGCCGCCTCGCGGCTCGCGCGCGACGCGTAGGCGTAGAGCAGGCCTTGGCGGCGCATCAGCCCAGCCGTGCCCGTGCGCGCGCATAGATCGGCCCAATCCTCGATCGAGCTCAGCGTCAGCGCCGCCAACGCCCGCGACACCGCTTCGGCGCGCGCGGGTCGCGCCGCCCAAGCGAAGCGCAGCAGCCAGCGCAGCAGCCGGGGCAGATAGGAGGGCCGGATCGCCAGCGGCGACAAGGCATCCGTCAGCATCGCGGGCAACGCGCGCAACGTGGCCGGCGTCGCCAGCGGGGCCACCCAGCCCGGCGTGATGCCGCCCGCATTGCCCCACGAGGCGCCGCGCCCCGGCGCCGGATCGAACAGGATCGTCGCGCGGCCGGTCTCGACAAGAGCGAAGGCGCAGGCCAAGCCGACGACGCCCCCGCCCGCGACGGCGGCGTCGATCCGGCCATTCATCGGAAGCGGCCCATGCGCGTCTCCAGCCGCGCGAAGACGCGCGACAGCGTCCAGCACAGCAGGAAATAGAGGATGGCGATCACGATCCAAGTCTCGAACAGCCGCGTCGTGGTCGCCGCGACCTCGTTACCCAGAAAGGTCAGGTCTTGGATCGAAATCAGCGACACGATCGAGCTGTCCTTGACCAGCGAGATGAACTGCCCCGCGAGCGGCGGCAGCGTGCGCTGGATTGCCTGCGGCAGCACGACCAGACGCAAGGTCTGCACGCGGCCGAAACCCATGGCGCGCGAAGCATCCCATTGGCCGCGCTCGATCGATTGCACGCCCGCGCGCACGATCTCGGCGACGTAGGCGCCCTCGAACAGCGCCAGGCACAGCACCGCCGACAGCAAAGCCGGCAGCAGCCGCGGCGGCCCCAGCAGCGTCTCGATCGCCGCCAGCGTGCCGGGCGACGCTCCGCGGATCGCGGCGTCGATCCCGAGCGCGGGCACGATCTGGCTGGTCAGGAAGAAATAGACGACGAAGACGAACACGAGCGGCGGCATGTTGCGCACCAGCTCGACATAGGCGCCCGCGACCAGCCGAAAGAACAGCGAGTTGGAAACGCGCGCGAGACCCATGATCGCGCCGATCAACGCCGCCCCGATCGCCGCCCAGATCGAGATCCGGATCGTCGTCCACAGGCCGATCAGGATCAGATTGGGCGTCCAGGCGCCGCGCGCTTCGTCGAAGCGCAGGATGAAGCCCCACACCGGCGCCCAATTCCACTCGTAGTGCAAGAAAGCGTCCGCGCGCCAGGCGAGATAGCCCAGCGCCGCGGCGACGATCGCGAGGATCGCCGCGTCGAGCGCGCCGAATCGCCGCCGGCGCGGGGCCGGCGGCGGAACGACGACGGCGTCTACTGCGCTTGCTGATCCCGCCACGTGCGGCCCTTGAACCAGAACGCCTGGCGCTCGGCCAGCCAGCCGTCGAGCGTGCGCGACTGGATCCAGTTGTTGAGGAAGTTCAGCGAGTCCGGATCGCCCTTGCGCACCGCCATCGCGTCGGCCTGCTTGACCAGCGGCTCGGCGAAGGGCTGGAACAGCGTGGCGTCGTTGTCGAGCACGGCGAAGAGCGGCCGCGGCACCGTGCCGACCATCGCGTGCGCGCGCCCGCCGGTGACCTCCAGCAGCGCCTGGGCATCGTCGTCGAACAGCCGCAGCGTGGCGTTGGGGAACAAGCGCTGCGAGGCGGCTGCGGCCGACGAGCCGCGCCGCGACACCAGCGTCACGTTGGGCTTGTTGAAGTCGTCGATGGTCTTGAAGTTCGCGGCCAGCCGCTTGCTCGCGGCCACGTCCACGCCGGTCGCCGAGTAAGGCACGGTGAAATTGACCGTGAGGTTGCGCGCGGGCGTGATGGTCATGCCGCCGATGATGTAGTCGAACTGGCCCGCCAGCAAAGCCGGGATGATCCCGTCCCACGCGGTGGGCACCAATTCCAGGCGCACGCTCATGTCCTCGGCGAGCTTGCGCGCGACGTCGACCTCGTAGCCGATGATCTCGCCGTTGCGCGCGCGGAACGCCCAGGGCACGAAGGTCGACAGCCCGACGCGGAGAGTCCCGCGGCGCTTGATCTCCTCCAGCGTGCTGCTCGCCGACAGCGCGGCGCGCGCGTCCTGCGCCGACGCGGCGAGCGGCGCGAGCAACGCGACCGCCGCGACCGCGGCCACCGCCAGTTTCCTCAATCCGAACATGTCGTTCTCCTTCCCTCGTTGACGTGGATCATCCTTTGAGGCGGCGTTCGAGAACGCGCACCCCCATCGACAGACTGACGGTCACCGCGAGATAGAGCGCGGCGACCGTCAGCCAGATTTCGAACGTCATGAACGTGTCGGCGATGACGTTGCGCGCCTCGTTGGCGAGATCGAACACGGCGATCACGCTGACGATGGCCGAGTGCTTGACCAGCGAAACGGCCAGGCCGGCGAGCGGCGGCAGCACCAGGCGCAAGGCCTGGGGCAGCACGACGAAGCGATAGATCTGCGCTTGGCGCAGGCCGAGCGACCGCGCCGCCTCCCACTGGCCTTTGTGGACGGCCTCGATCCCGGCGCGGAAAATCTCGGCCGCGAAAGCCGCTTCGAACACGGCGAGGCACAGCACGCCCGTCCAGTAGCGGTCGAGCCCCAGGATGGGCGCGAAGACGAAGTAGAAAAGATAGAGCTGCACGAGCAGCGGGGTATTGCGGATCGCCTCGATATAGACATGCGCGAGGCCTTCGCCGACGATCGAGCCCGAGCGGCGCAACAACGCCACGACCAGCCCCAGCACGATCGTGAGAATCAAGGCGATGGCGCTGATTTCGAGCGTGACGATCAGGCCCTTGAGCAACGGCCCGAGCCAGATCTCCCCGCCGATTTCGCGGTACAGATAGCGCGGCACGCGCTGCCATTGCCAATTGTAGCCCATGCTCTGGGCGCCGCGGACCGTGACCCAGACCAGCAACGCCGCGAACAGCGCGAACTGCCCGGCTTCCCACAGCCGCCGCCAGGGAAAGGGCGCGCGCGGTCGCGAAGCCGGCGCGCTCATCGCCCGGCCGCTCCGCTCAGATCGGCACTCGTCGTGGTATTCCCCACTCTTCGCCGCCCCCCGACAGCGAACTGTGAAGCGAAAACGATGCCACGGCAACGGTCCTGCCGATGCCGATGCGAACGCCGCTCATGGACGGATCGACGGCGTTAATGCCGGGAGGCGCGCTTGCGACGGCCGTCCGCCTAGAAAATCGCTTTTCCGGAGGCGGCGGCGAACCAGCGCACGCGGTCGGGCGACGATGGGGCGAGCCCCACGCGCTCGCGCACGGCCAGGCGCGTGCCCAAGGGCATGAAGGCCGCCACGACCGAGCTGCCCACATCGACGCGCACGAGCATCCGCGAGCCGAGGAACTCCACCGTGCGCACGACTCCCTTGAGCGGCGCCGCGTCGGGTTCGACGGCCACCAGATCCTCCGGACGGATTCCGGCGAGCATGCCGCCATCGCCGCGCGCGCCCAATCCCGCCGCCGGAATCGCGACACCGTCGCCGCGCAGCGCGCCGTCGGAGACGCGCCCTTCGAACAGGTTCATCCCCGGCTCGCCCAGGAAGCGCGCGACGAACACGTTCGCCGGCCGGTCGTAGAGCTCGCGCGGACTGCCGAGCTGCTCGACCCGGCCGCCCGACATCACGACGATCGTGTCCGACAGCGTCATCGCTTCGCCCTGGTCGTGCGTCACGTAGATCATCGTGGCGCCGAGGCGCTGATGGATGTCCTTGAGCTCGGAACGCATCTGCACGCGCAGCTGCTGGTCGAGGTTCGACAGCGGCTCGTCGAGCAAATAGACCGTCGGCGTGCGCACCATCGCGCGGCCGAGCGCCACGCGCTGGCGCTGGCCGCCCGAGATTTCGCGCGGCAGGCGTTCGAGCAGCGCGTCCAGCCCGAGCGCCGCCGCGACCTGCGCCACGCGCGCGCGCAGATCGGGCTCGGCCGTGCGCCGGCGGCGCGCGCGCAAGGGAAAGGCGATGTTCTCGAACACCGACAGATGCGGATAGAGCGCGTAGGACTGGAACACCATCGCGATGTCGCGCTCGGACGGCGGCAGATGCGTGACGTCCCGATCGCCGATCCGGATGCGCCCTTCCGACGGCTGTTCGAGCCCGGCGATCATGTTGAGCGTCGTGCTTTTGCCACAGCCCGAAGGCCCGAGCAGCGTGACGAATTGCCCGGGCTGGACGTCGAGATCCACGCGCTCGACCGCCGTGACCGCGCCGAAACGCTTCGCCACCCCTTCGAACGTCACCGACTTCGCGCTCTGCACCGGCATGACCCTCAACCCTTGACCGAACCTTCGGAGAAGCCGCCGATCAAGTAGCGGCGGAAGCAAAGAAACAGCACGACCGGCGGCAGCGTCGCGATCACGGCGCCGGCCATCAGCGCGCCCCAGTCGCGGCCGTGGAAGCCCTGGAAGAAGATCAGCGCCACCGGCAGCGTGCGCAGATCGGGCGAGTCGATCATCGTCGTCGAGGTGATGTAGTCGTTCCAGGAATAGAGGAAGCCGAACGCCGCCGCAGCGATCAAGGCGGGTTTGGCGCCGGGCAGCACGACCCGCCACGCCGCTTCGAAGCGCGTGTAGCCGTCCACGGCGGCGGCGTGTTCGAGCTCGATCGGCACCGACGCGAAATGCGCGCGCGTCATCCACACGGCGAACGGTACGATATGCGCGGCGTAAAGGATCGGCAGCGCGAACGCCGTGTTGAACAACCCGATCTGCACGAACAGGATCTGGGTGGGCAGCAG
>JAMNXK010000368.1 GCA_023653245.1 Tagaea sp. | reverse complement strand
GTCGAGGTTCATGATTCCAGTCTCCTGCCCTGCGATGATTTAGCCGCGCATCCCGTCGGCGAACGGATCGCCCGGGTCGCGCAGCAGCGTCGTGTCGGCGACGACATAAGCGCGGCCGCGAATTCGCGGCACGATCTTGCCGTCCGTGCCCGGGCGATAGCGCCCCTCGAAACGGCTGCCGACCAAGCTTTCCTGCACCCAAATGTCGCCGGGTGCGAGCTTGCCGTCTGCGGCCAAACAGGCGAGCTTGGCGCTGGTCCCGGTGCCGCAGGGCGAGCGGTCATAGGCGCCGCCAGGGCAGAGCACGAAGTTCCGGCTCCGCGCGTCTTTGGCGACGGGCGGGCCGAAGAACTCGATATGGTCGATCTTGCCGCCGTCGGCTCCGCGAATGCCCGCGCGATCGAGTGCGGCCGACACCGCTTCGGCCGCGCGGGTGAGGGCGGGGATTTCGGCCATCGTCAAAGCGCGCGGCGCGTTCGACACCAGGAAGAACCAATTCCCGCCCCAGGCGACGTCGCCGACGACGGTGCCCAAACCTTCGACCTCGATCGCGACGTCCTTCCGGTGCCGATAGCTCGGCACGTTTTCGATCTCGGCCTCGTTGGGGCCGAGCAATTCGACGCCGACCGTGCCGACCGGCGTCTCGAAGCGATGCGTGCCCGGGCCGATGCGCCCGAGATAAGCGAGCGTGACCGCCAGCCCGATCGTGCCGTGGCCGCACATGCCGAGGAAACCCACATTGTTGAAGAAGATCACGCCGGCGGCGCAAGCCGGATCGACCGGCGCGCACAGCAAGGCGCCGACCACCGCGTCGTGGCCGCGCGGCTCGTTGACCGCGAAGCTGCGCACATGGTCGAAGCGCTCGGCGAAGAGGCGCCGGCGCTCGGCGAGCGGACCCGTGCCGAGATCCGGGCCGCCCTCGACGATGGCGCGCGTGGGCTCGCCTTCGGTGTGAGAATCGATCGCGCGCATGTCCCGCTCCCTGAGGGCACACCTTATATTGCGGGTGCGCGCTCACGCCAGACTGGACTCGCGAGAGGCCCCGTACCAGGATCGCCGCAACGAAACCCGAGGAAACCCGCGACATGTCCCAGACTTTCCCCTTGCTGATCGGCGGCGAAACCGTCGCGGCGACGAACGCCACCGCCAATCTCAACCCGTCGAACACGAACGACACGATCGGCGAATTCGCCAGCGGCACGAAGGCCGATCTCGACCGCGCCGTCGCCGCCGCCAAGGCCGCGTTCCCGGCGTGGTCGCGTTCGACCCCGCAGGAACGGCACGACGTGCTGAAGAAGGCGTCGGACGAGGTGCTCGCGCGCAAGGACGAGCTTGGCCGGATTTTGTCGCGCGAGGAGGGCAAGACCCTGCCCGAGGGCGTGGGCGAAGCGGCGCGCGCGGGCCAGATCCTGGCCTTCTACGCGGGCGAGGCGCTGCGCTTGAACGGCGAGCTCGTCACGTCGATCCGCCCCGGCGTGGGCATCGAGGTCACGCGCGAGCCCATCGGCGTGGTCGGCATGATCACGCCGTGGAATTTCCCGATCGCGATTCCGGCGTGGAAAATCGCGCCGGCTTTGGCTTATGGCAATACGGCCGTGATCAAGCCCGCCGACCTCGTGCCGCATTCGGCTTGGGCGTTGGTCGACATTCTCCAGCGTGCGGGCCTGCCCAAAGGCGTACTCAATCTCGTGATGGGCAAGGGCTCGGTCGTCGGCCAGGCGCTGGTCGATCACCCGGACGTGGCGGCGATCTCGTTCACCGGCTCGGTCGCGACGGGGCGGCGCCTGGCGGCGTCCTGCGTGGCCGCCAGCCCGATGAAGAAAGTGCAGCTCGAAATGGGCGGCAAGAACCCGCTGGTCGTGCTCGACGATTCCGATCTCAAGATCGCGGTCGAGTGCGCGCTCAACGGCGCGTTCTTCTCGACCGGTCAGCGCTGCACGGCTTCGTCGCGCTTGATCGTGACCGACGGTATCCACGACGCGTTCGTCGCCGCGCTCGTCGAGCGCATGAAGGCGCTGGTGATCGACGACGCGCTGAAGCCCGGCACCCAGATCGGCCCGGTGGTCGATCCCAGCCAGCTCGAACAGGACGAAAGCTACATCGCCATCGGCCGGAAAGAGGGGGCGAAGCTCGCCTGGGGTGGGGAGCGGTTGAACCGCTCGACGCCCGGGCACTACCTGCAGCCCGCTTTGTTCGTCGAGGCGACCAACAAAATGCGGATCTCGCGCGAGGAAATCTTCGGCCCCGTGGCGGCCGTGATCCGCGCCAAGAACTACGACGAAGCGCTGGCGCTCGCCAACGACACCGAGTTCGGCCTGTCGGCGGGGATCTGCACGACCAGCCTGAAATACTCGGCGCATTTCAAGCGCAACTCGGAAGCCGGGATGGTGATGGTCAATCTGCCGACGGCGGGTGTCGATTACCACGTGCCCTTCGGCGGCCGGAAAGGCTCGAGCTACGGCCCGCGCGAGCAGGGCGCCTATGCGCGCGAGTTCCACACCACGGTGAAGACGACGTATATCGCGGCGGGGTGACTTTGGATCGCGTGCTGATCGCGGGCGGCGGCATCGGCGGCATGGCCGCCGCCGTCGGCCTCGCGCGCGCCGGCTTGCGCGCGACCGTGCTGGAGAAGGCGGCGCAATTCGGCGAGATCGGGGCGGGGATCCAGCTCGGCCCCAACGCGTTCCACGCCTTCGACGCGCTGGGCGTGGGCGAGCCCGCGCGCAACATGGCGGTCTATGTCGATGCGCTGAAGCTGATGGACGCGCTCACCGCCGAGGCCATCGCCACGATCGATCTGGGCACGGCCTTCCGCGCGCGCTTCGGCAATCCCTACGCGGTCGTGCATCGCGGGGAGTTGCACCGCGTGTTCCTGGACGCCGCGCGCGCCTCGCCCTTGGTCGAGTTGCGCACCGACTCGGAAGTCGTCGACTACGCGCAAGACGGCGCGTCGGTCGAGGCGATCCTCGCTTCGGGCGAGCGGGTGCGCGGCAGCCTGCTGATCGGGGCGGACGGGTTGTGGTCGAAGGTGCGGCGCAAGCTGGTGGGCGATGGCCGTCCGCGCGTTTCGGGCCACACCACCTATCGGTCCGTGATTCCCGTCGAAGACATGCCCGAAGATCTGCGCTGGAACGCGGCCACGCTGTGGGCGGGCCCGAAATGCCACATCGTCCATTACCCGCTTTCGGGCTGGAAGCTGTTCAATCTGGTCGTCACCTATCACAACGACGCGCCCGAGCCGGTCGCGGGCAAGCCCGTGTCGCGCGAGGAGGTGCTCGCGGGTTTCGGGCATGTCCACGAGCGCGCGCGCTCGATCATTCTGGGCGGCGGCGAGTGGAAGCTATGGGTGCTGTGCGACCGCGATCCGATCGAAAACTGGGTCGATGGACGGGTGGCGCTGCTCGGCGACGCGGCCCATCCGATGCTGCAATACATGGCCCAAGGCGCGTGCATGGCGATGGAGGGCGCGGTAGCGCTGTCCGCCTGCCTGTCGGCCATGCCAGACGCGCCCGACAAGGCCCTGATCGCCTATCGCGACCGCCGCCTGACCCGCACGGCGCGCGTGCAGCTGCAAAGCCGGCAGGTGGGCGAGCACATCTATCATCCCGCCGGCGCGCACGCGAAGCTGCGCAACGAGATTATGCGCGCCAAGACGGCCGAGCAATGGTACGACGCGCTCGCCTGGCTCTATGGCGGGCATGGGTGAGGGGTCACCAGCTCTCCGCCAGCATCGCGCGATACTCGTCGGGCGTGGCCAAGCGCGGATTGGTCGCGTGGCAATGGTCCTTG
>JAMNXK010000367.1 GCA_023653245.1 Tagaea sp. | reverse complement strand
GAGCCGGGCGACACGCCCGACATCACGCGCGATCCGCCCGATTATCCCGCCGACCGGCGCGCGCGCCTGCAGACGCTGGCGCGCGGCGACGAAGGCTATCTGCTGGCACTGGCCTATTCGACCCAGCGCGGCTACGCCAACACCCATCCTTTCGCGGGCGAAATCCGCCAGGGCGCGGTCGACGTCGAGATCGTGCCCGAGGAACTCGGCTTTGCCGTGTGCATCGGCGAGATCGACGCGACCGAGTGCGAGATGATCAACCAGTTCGTCGGCTCGGCCGAGGCGCCCGCGCGTTTCACCCGCGGCTACGGCCTGGCCTTCGGCGAGGCCGAGCGCAAGGCGATGTCGATGGCGCTGGTCGACCGCGCGCTGCGCGCCGGCGAGCTGGGCGAAGCGCGCACTGCCCCCGCCCAGGACGAGGAGTTCGTGCTGTCCCACTGCGACAACGTCGAAGCCTCGGGCTTCGTGCAGCATCTGAAACTGCCGCATTACGTCGACTTCCAGTCGGAGCTCGACGTGATCCGGCGCATCCGCGCGGCGCGCGCGGCCCAACGGCCGGAGGCCGCCGAGTGATGGACGGCTACAATTTCGCCTATCTCGACGAGCAGACCAAACGGATGATCCGGCGCGCCATCCTGAAGGCGGTGGCGATTCCGGGCTATCAAGTGCCCTTCGCCAGCCGCGAAATGCCGCTCCCCTATGGCTGGGGCACGGGCGGCATCCAGGTCACCGCGGCGATCGTCGGCGCCGACGACACGCTCAAGGTCATCGACCAAGGTGCGGACGACACGACCAACGCCGTCTCGATCCGCCGGTTTTTCGCCAAGACCGCTGGCGTGGCCACGACCGAGCGCACGGTCGACGCCACGATCGTCCAGACCCGCCACCGCATCCCCGAGACCAAGCTCAAGGAAGGCCAGATCGTGGTCTTCCAGGTGCCGATCCCCGAGCCCTTGCGCTGGCTCGAGCCGCGCGAGACCGAAACGCGGCGCATGCATGCCCACGCCGAATACGCGGTCATGTCGGTCAAGCTCTACGAGGACATCGCCCGGCACGGGCGCATCGCCACCGGCTACGACTATCCGGTCAAGGTCGCGGGGCGCTATCTGATGCGGCCCTCGCCGATCCCCAAGTTCGACAATCCCAAACTCGACCGCAGCCCGGCGCTGATGCTGTTCGGCGCGGGCCGCGAAAAGCGCATCTACGCCGTGCCGCCCTACACCGACGTGGTCTCGCTCGATTTCGAGGATCACCCCTTCCACATCGAAAGCTGGGACGAGGCGTGCGCGCTGTGCGGCGCCACCGACTCGTTCCTCGACGAGGTGATCGTCGACGATTCGGGCGGGCGAATGCATGTGTGCTCGGACACCGATTACTGCGCCGAGCGGCGCGCGCAAGGCCACGGTCCGGCGCCCGTGAAGGAAGCCGCGCAATGAGCGGCGCGCTTCTGAGCGTCACCGGCCTCGCGCGCCGCTATGGCGGCCGTTACGCCTGTCGCGACGTGAGCTTCGATCTCTATCCGGGCGAGATGCTCGCGATCGTCGGCGAATCGGGGGCGGGCAAGACCACGCTGCTCAAATGCCTGTCGGGCCAGGAAACGCCCGATGCGGGCGAAGCGCTCTACACGCGCGCCGACGGGCGCGTCGTGGACATCGCCACGCTCGACGAGACCGGCCGGCGCCGGCTGCAGCGCACCGAATGGGGCCTGATCCACCAGAATCCGCGCGACGGCTTGCGCTTCGGCGTGTCGGCCGGCGCCAATGTGGGCGAGCGCCTGATGGCGCTGGGCGCGCGGCACTACGGCGATCTGCGCCGCCAGGCGACCGACTGGCTCGAACGGCTCGAAGTCGATCCCGGGCGCATCGACGACCCGCCTTCGACCTTCTCGGGCGGCATGCAACAGCGCGTGCAGATCGCGCGCAACCTCGTCACCCATCCGCGCCTGGTGTTCATGGACGAGCCGACCGGCGGGCTCGACGTGTCGGTCCAAGCCAAGCTGCTCGATCTGCTGCGCGCGCTGGTGCGCGATCTGGACCTCGCGGGCATTCTGGTCACCCACGATCTGGCCGTCGCCCGCCTGCTCGCGGACCGGCTGATGGTGATGAAGGACGGCCGCGTGGTCGAGCTTGGCCTTACCGATCAGGTGCTCGACGATCCGCAGACGCCCTACGCGCAGCTTCTCGTTTCCTCCGTGTTGCAGATCTGACCATGACCCCGATCTTGCGCGTCCGCGATCTCGTCAAGAACTTCACGCTGCACAATCGCGGCGGCGTGCTGCTCGCCGCCCTGGCGGGCGTGTCGCTCGACGCGCATCCGGGCGAATGCCTGGTGCTGGCCGGGCCGTCGGGGGCGGGCAAATCGACGCTGCTGCGCTGCGTCTACGGCAACTACCTCGCCGAGTCCGGGTCGATCCGCGTCGCCGAGACCGAACTGGTCGGCGCCGATCACCGCACGGTGCAGGCCTTGCGCCGCACGACGATCGGCTATGTGAGCCAGTTCCTGCGCGCCGTCCCGCGCGTGCCCGCGCGCGAGGTGGTGGCCGAGCCGCTGCTGCGCCGGGGCGTGACGCGCGACGAAGCGCTCGCCCAGGCCGACGGCTTGCTCGACGATCTCGGCATTCCGCCCGCTTTGCGCGCCCTGCCGCCCGCGACGTTCTCGGGCGGCGAGCAGCAGCGCGTCAATCTCGCGCGCGGCTTCGCGGCCGAGTATCCGCTGATGCTGCTCGACGAGCCGACTTCGGCGCTCGACGCCGCCAATCGCCGGCGCGTCGTCGGTCTGATCGAGGCGGCGAAGAAACGCGGCTGCGCCGTCGTCGGCGTGTTCCACGACGAGGACATGGCCGAAGCCGTGGGCACAAGCCGCTTCGTCCTCGAACCCGTCCGGGTGGCCGCATGAGCGAGATTTTCGTCCGCAACGCCCGCGCCGTGACCGCCGAGCGCGTCGTCGACGGCGCGGCCTTCGTCGCGCGCGGCGGCCAGATCGCGGCGATCGATCCAGGCGGTGCGGCGGGCGGCGTCGATTGGGACGGCGACTACCTGCTGCCCGGCTTCGTCGAGCTGCACACCGACAATCTCGAAAAGCATTTCTCGCCGCGGCCCGGCGTGCGCTGGCCCGCGGTCGACGCGGTGATCGGGCACGACGCGCAGATCGCGACCTCGGGCATCGTCACGGTCTACGACGCCGTGTCGGTGGGCGACATGTTCGAGCGCAGCGACCGGGTCGAGAACCTGAACCGCATGCTCGACGCGCTGGCGGCCGCGCGCGAATCGGGCGCGCTGCGCGCCGAGCATCGCGTGCATCTGCGCTGCGAAGTCACCTATCCGGGCGTGGTCGAGCTGACCGAGGCGCTGATGCCGCGCGCCGAAGTCGGCCTCGTGTCGATCATGGACCACACGCCCGGCCAGCGGCAATTCGTCGACGAGTCCAAGCTCCGGCACTATTACGTCAAGAAGCACGGCATGACGGGTGCGGAGTTCGACGCGTTCGCGGCCGAGCGGCGGCGCATGCACGAGCAATACGGCGCCGTCCATCGCGCGGCGCTGGTGCGCATGAGCCGCGAACGCGGCCTGGCGCTCGCCAGCCACGACGACGCCACGCACGCCCATGTCGCCGAATCGCTCGCCTGCGGCATGACCATCGCCGAGTTTCCGACCACGCCGGACGCCGCCAAGGCGTCGCATGACGGCGGCATGGCCGTGCTGATGGGGGCACCCAATCTCGTGCTCGGCGGCTCGCACTCGGGCAACGTCGCGGCGATCGATCTGGCGCGCGCGGGCCATGTCGATGTCCTG
>JAMNXK010000366.1 GCA_023653245.1 Tagaea sp. | reverse complement strand
GTGCTGCTCAACGTGTCGGTCGAGCGCGGGAACGCGCGCGTGGGCGGCATCTGCGCGTCCAAGGCGCAGGCCGACGCGATCCGCGCGCTGTGCGCGGAGGTGCCGGGCATCCGCCACGTCGATCTCGACGCGCTGCAGGTCTCCAGCTCTGCGATCGCGCTGAAGCACAGCATTCGTGTGCCGATTTAGCTCGAATACAGGGGTAAGCTCGGGGGTGGGATTGTGAAAACACGCTTGTGGCGTGTTTTCATCCTCGGGCCAAGCCCTCGGACCGCCGCGCGTCCGCGCGGCGTCGGTCGACGGCTTCGCCGCGCAATAAATAAACATAGGACATACGAACCTCTCGTCTTGTGCCCTCCTTCGCCGAGGCTTCGGAGGGCAGCCTTCGCGGTTTTTCGGGCTGGCTTACACCTGCGGCGTAAGCCAGCCGAAGCTCTAGCGAAGGCTGGCGGAGGGGGTGGGATTCGAACCCACGAGAACGTTGCCGCTCTGCCGGTTTTCAAGACCGGTGCCTTAAACCGCTCGGCCACCCCTCCGGCCCGGCGACGATAGCGCGACGCCGGGGAGCGTATACAATACTTCCTTAACCCTCGGCAGGCAGTGTGGGCATCCGAATGCCCGAAACCCCCAGCGTTCCCCCGCCGGCGCGCCATCGCGCGCTGCCCTCGCTCAAAGCCACGCTGGCGTTGGGTGTTTTGGGCATCGTCTTGGCCATCATGGCGGTCGACCAGTTTCTGCATGCCGTCACGGTCGATTGGAAGCCCGCCGAGACGGAACTGCTGCTCTTGCATGCCGGTGCGACCCTGGCTGTGGGGGGCGGGGCCGGGGCGGCTTTGTGGATCGCCATCGCCCGCCAGCTCGACGCCTTGCGCGCGCGGATGGACGCGATCGCGGCGCGGGATTTCCGGGCGGCGTCGATCCAAGCACCGGGCGGATTCCGCGAGATCGCCGAGGCCGAGGCGGGCCTGACGCGCATGCTCGACGAGCTGCGCAAGCACGAAGCGGCCATGAGTTTGGCGCTCGAACAGGCGATTCGCGCCGGCCAAGCCAAGAGCGACTTCCTGGCCAATATGAGCCACGAGCTGCGCACGCCGCTCAACGCCATCATCGGCTTCGCCGAATTCCTGCAAATCCGGGTCGGCGACCGGCTGGCACCGCGCGAGCGCGGCTATTTGGAGGATATCGTCCAGGCGGCCTTCCATCTGCTGTCGATCATCCAGGAGATTCTCGACTTTTCCCGGCTGGAGGTCGGCAAACTGGCGCTTTCCGAAGAAACCGTCCGCCTGGCCGAGACGGTCGATTCCAGTCTGCGCCTGGTGCGCAAACAGGCCGAGTCCAAGCGGATCGCCCTGGTCCACACGCTCGACACGACGATCAAGCTCACGGCCGATGCCACCAAGCTGCGCCAGATCTGCACCAATCTGGTCAGCAACGCGGTGAAGTTCACGCCCGCCGGGGGCCGCGTGGACGTGATTTGCGGCCTCGATGCGGACAAATCGCCCTTCGTGCGCGTGAGCGACACCGGCGTGGGCATGTCGCCGGAGGAAATCGAGCTCGCCCTCAAGCCTTTCATGCGCGTGGCGACCAGCCCCTACGTGGCCAAGGAGGGCGGGATCGGGCTCGGCCTGCCGATTTCCAAAGCGCTGGTCGAGCTGCATGGCGGCCAGCTTGCGATCGTCAGCCGGCCGGGCGAGGGGACGGTCATGACCGTGCGTCTGCCCGCGAGCCGCCTGACCGGCTGAGCTTCGGTTGCCCGAAGCGCGCGTGGGCGCGTAGAGTGCCGCACCCGCGCATGAACATCGACTTCCAACTCTGGCTTTCGAAACTCGTCTGGCTGGCCGCCGAGCCGGCTAGCCTGCTGCTGTCGGTTTGGGTCGGGGGCTGTCTGGTGCTGTGGACGCCGTGGTGGCGCCTGGGCCGGATGCTGGTTTGCCTGGCCGCACTGGCGACGACGGGGGTGGCGCTCTATCCCGTGGGCCAAATCGCCTTGCGCCCGATCGAGGATCGGTTTCCGCCGCTGGTGTCGCTGCCGGCGCGGGTGGACGGCATCCTCGTGCTCGGCGGGGTGATCGACTACTACGTGATCGGCAAGCGCGGCGTGCCGTCGTCGCTGCTGGCGGCGGGCAGTCCGCGCCTGGACGCCTTCGTCGAGCTGGCGCGGCGCTATCCGATGGCGCGGCACGTGTTCACCGGCGGCTCGATCGAACTGATCGACGGCAAGGACACCGAGGCGGACGTGGTGCGCCGGATTTTCGCGCGCATCGGCCTCGACACGACGCGGATCATCTTCGAGGACAAGTCGCGCAACACCTACGAAAACGCGCGGCTCAGCCTGGAGATGATCAAGCCCGAGCCCGAAGAAACCTGGCTGCTGATCACTTCCGCGCGCCACATGCCGCGCGCGGTCGGCACGTTCCGCAAGGCGGGCTGGAACAACATCGTGCCCCATCCGATCGATTTCGCGACCGACCCGAACCAGCCCTTCGAGAGCGCGTTCCGGCTCGGGCACAATCTCAACTATCTCTCCGAGGCGATCCGCGAGTATTTGGGGCTTCTCTACTACTGGCGCCTCGGCCGCACCGACGAGCTTTTCCCGGGCCCCGAAGCGCCCGCGGCCGAAGCCCCCGAAGCACCCGCCGCCCCGCGTACGGAGTAGGGTGACGATGGCGGCGAACGCGATTCCAGGCGTCGAGATCGTCTTCGAGATCGATGGAATCCGCGTGACGGCGCGCGCGAACGGCATTGCGGGCCGTCCGAAACTGTTCGTCTTGCCCGGCGCCTATGGCGAGGCCGCGCGCCTTGCTCCGTCCCTCGCCCAGGCGTTCGGCGACTCCTTTGACTGGCTGTGTCCGGACATGCCCGCCTCGCGCGAGACGGCCGATTTCGGCGATCCGGGCATCGCCAATGTCGCGCGCATTCTGGCGCGGGTGGCGCGCGCGCATTTCGGCGATGCGGTCTATGGTATCTTGGGCGCATCGATGGGCGGAATCGTGGCCGCGCATATCGCGCGCGAGAACCCCGGCCGCGTGGCGGCGATCGCCATCGACGATCCGGCGGTTCGAACCGCCCAGCAATGGCGCGTGCGCGAGGTGGTCGTCGGCCTGTATCGAGCCATGCCCGCCGGAAGGTGGCGCGATGGATACCAAGACTACGCGCGCCGTGTGCTCGGCTTTTGCCCGGCCAGCGGCGCGCTGTTCGCGCTCGACCATGGAGACGCGTTTTCGGGGCTCAAGGCCCCGCTTCTCGTGGTGGCCGGCGACGAGCCGCTCCTGCCAAAGCGCGAGTCCGAAAAGTCCGTCAGCAGTTTCGATGCCGACGGCGAGGGGGCGCTGCGCGCGGCCTATTCGGGGCCATTCCTGTCGATCGTCCGGATCGCGGGGCTCGGTCATTCTTGCCTGTTCGCGGCGCCCGATGTCTGTGGCCCGTTCTTCCTCGATTTCTTCGCCCGACATGCGCCGGACGCGGCGGGGCTCGCGCCCGGCGAGAGCGCGCTCGCCGCGCGCGGCTTGGCGCGCGCGAAAGCGGGGGATATGTCCGGCGCGTATCGGGACTTTCTTCGCGTCGCCGCGTTGCGGCCCGACGATCCGGGTGCCGCGTGGTTCGCGGGCGCGATCGCGCTGCAGGCGGGCGATCCGCGCGCCGCGATCGGACCTTTGGCGCGCGCGTGCGCGACGCCCGCCGCCGATCCGGAGCGGTTGCGAGCGTTGGAGACGGCGTTGCGCTCGGCGCCGGCGGGCACCTATGACGCCTATCGGCATGCGCTTCGGACGGCCATCGCCGCTCATCGCGGCGATG
>JAMNXK010000365.1 GCA_023653245.1 Tagaea sp. | reverse complement strand
GGCACCAACCACATCTTCGAAGCCGCTTTGGCCAATCGCGCGCGGGTGATCTTCGCCAGTTCCAACCACACGGTGGGCTACAACGAGCGCGCCAAGACGATCGACGAGGACGCGCCGATGCGCCCCGACGGGTATTACGGCGTGTCCAAGTGCTACGGCGAAATTCTCGGCCGCATGATGTTCGACAAGCACGGGATCGAAAGCGCGCATCTGCGCATCGGATCGTGCATTCCGGCGCCCAACAACAAGCGCAGCCTGTCGCTGTGGCTGTCCTATCCCGATCTCGTGCGCTTGGTGCTCGCGTGTCTCGCGACGCCGAATTTGGGCTGCCGCGCGGTGTGGGGCATTTCCAACAACACGCGGGCCTTCTGGCGTTCCAAGCACTGGGCGGCGATCGGCTACAAGCCGCAGGACGACGCCGAGGCCTATGCCGGCAAGGTGGATATGTCCGATACCGGGCCGGTCGCCGAGCGCTTCATGGGCGGGCCGTTCGCCGCCGACAAGTATTCGCGCGCGGCGCCGGGCCCCGCCGAGCTTCCCTGAGTGCGGGGCGTGGCGAATTGCCCGCTTGACCCTGCCGCCGGGGCAACGCCCATCCTCGGCGTATGAATAGACGCCAATTCCTGCTGGCCGCCGGCGCGACGCTGGCGTCCCCCGCCTTCGCGCAAGCGCCAAGGCGCCTGACCATCGCCAAGCGCCAGATCGAAGTGCTGGGCCGCGCCGCCGAGGTCTACGGCATTCTCGACGATGCGGGCAAACACGGCGTGTTCGCGCGCGCGGGCGAGCGCTTCGCCGCGCGCATCGAAAATCGCACGTCCGACCCGATGACCTTGCATTGGCACGGCCAGGTCAAGGCCGCCGCCGAGCAGGACCGTTCGCGCCCCGATGGCGGGGCGATCCCGCCCGGCGGGTCGGACGCGCACGATTTCGAGCTCACGCCCGGCACGCATTGGATGCACGCCCATACGCTGCACGAGCAGCGTTTGCTCGCGGCACCCATGATCGCGCGCGAGGCGGATGCGGGCGACGCGCGCGACGTCGTGGTCATGCTCCACGATTTCTCGTTCAAATCGCCCGAGGAATTGCTCGCCGGGCTGACCGGCGGTCACGGGGGCGGGCATGGCGGCCACGGCGGCGGCGTCATGGGCATGATGCGCGGGATGATGGGACGGCACGCGGCACCCCACGCCAACGACATCGCCTACGACGCCTACCTCGCCAACGACCGCACGCTCGCCGATCCGGAGGTCGTGCGCGTCGAGCGCGGCGGCCTCGTGCGTCTGCGCTTGATCAACGCCGGCACCGCGACGGCGTTCTTCGTCGATACCGGCGCGCTGGCGTCGACCTTGATCGCGGTCGACGGCACCCCGTGCCTGCCTTATTCGGCGCCGCGCTATCCGATCGCGCAAGGCCAGCGGCTTGATCTTCTGGTCGATATCCCGCGCGAGGGCGGCGCCTTCCCGGTCTTCGCCCAGGTCGAAGCGTCGCGCGCGCGCACCGGACTCGTGCTGGCGACGCAAGGCGCTTCGATCGCCCGGCTGGGCCACGAAGCCGCGAACGCGGCCCCGCACGCCGATCTGGCGCTCGACGCCGCCTTGCGCGCGCGCGCGCCGCTGCCCGAAAAGGCGCCGGACCGCACCTACCGTTTCGTCCTGGGCGAAGGCCCGAACTACGAATGGACGATCAACGGCGCGGTCCACCACGCGGCCCGGCCGGTGGAAGTGCCCTTGGGCGCGCGCGTGGAACTGCAATTCATGAACCCGAGCTCGATGATGCATCCCATGCACCTGCACGGGCACCATTTCCAGGTCGTGGCGACGCGCGGCGGGCGCTATTCGGGACCGGTGCGCGACACCGTGATCGTGCCGCCGCATACGCCGGTGGCCGTCGCCGTCGATTTCGACAAGCCGGGCGGCTGGTATCTGCACTGCCATCACCTCTACCACATGGCGCGCGGCATGATGGCCGAGTTCCACGTCGCGTAAGGTTCAGGAAATCTCGCGGATCAGCTTGTTGAAGATCGCGTGCGCGAAATCGGCGCGGTCGCGCGCTGGCACCACGAAGGCGTTGGGCCCGCCGATCACGTTGGCTTCGTAGTGCTCGCGCAACGGCCCCGCGCGGGTGAAGGCGCCCTCCGCCTGGATCGCCAGGGCGTTGATCGTGATCCCCAGCGCCACGGCGCGGTCGCGCGCCACCGGTGCTGGCATCAGGCTGCGCATGTCCGGCCCGTCGCCGGCCAGATCGATGGTCGCGCGCGGCGCGCGAAAGGGGGCGGCGCGGATCATCTCGGTGGCCATCGCAAGGGCGTCGCCGATCGCGTTGTAGCTCTGGAAGCGGCGGGGCGCTTCGATCAGCCGATCGGCGAAGGCGGCCGCGTCCTCGGGCCCGGCGATGCGCGTCCAGGGCAGGATCGCCTCGGGCGCGCCCGGCGTGCCCCATTCGCCATAGGCGACCGCGATCGCGCGATGGCGCATGCGGGCGATGGCGGCGAGGACCTGGGGATGTTCGAGCGCGCTGGCCGTGCCCTCGCGCTGGAGCCGGTACTCGTCCGCGTCGATCGAGCCCGAGCCGTCGTTGAGCAGCACGAGCAGCAGATCGACCTCCGGCGCCTGCGCCAGTGCGGGCGTCGTCAACAGGCCCAGGCCGAAAGCGCGGCGGGTGAGGAGCGCGCGATTCATCGCGTCAGCCTAGCATGTGGCGCCGGGAAGGCTCGCCCGCTATGAATACGGACCCATGGCGTCCACCCTCGCCCTCAAGATTCTCGCCCGCGCGTCGGGCAAGCCCGCGCTCAAGCCGGGCGAGATCGCGACCTGCAAGGTCGATCTCGCGATGATGCACGATTCCGGCGGGCCACGGCGCGTGAAGCCGATGCTCGAAAAACTCGGCGTCGGCGTCTGGGATCCCGCCAAGATCGTGCTCGTGACCGACCACTACGTGCCCGCCGTGGACGCCGAGAGTGCCGCGATCCTCGACCTCACGCGCAAATGGGCGGCGGCCAACGGCATCGCGCGCTTCCACGACATGCAGGGCATTTGCCACGTCATCCTGCCGGAGAACGGCTATCTGCGGCCGGGCATGTTCGCGGTCGGCGGGGATTCGCATTCGCCCACCGGCGGCGCCTTCGGCGCCTATATGTTCGGGATCGGCGCCACCGAGATGGCGGGCGTGCTCGCCACCGGCGAGATCTGGGTGCGCGCGCCGGGCACGCATCTGGTGCGCTGGAACGGCAAGCTCGGCAAGGGCCTGTCGGCCAAGGACATCATGCTCAAACTCTGCCGGGCGATGACGCTCTCGGCGGTGAAATACGACGTGGTCGAGTACGCGGGGCCGGCGATCGAAGCGATGCCGATGATCGAACGGCTGGTGCTCGCCAATATGTCCGCCGAGCTGGGTGCCCAGACCGGCCTCATCGCGCCCGACGCGATCACCCGCGACTTCTTGCGCGACAAGGGCGTCGCGCTTTCCGACGACGACCTTTCGCGCTGGCGCTCCGATCCCGGCGCCGATTGCGCCAAGGTTTGGGAATTCGACGCGGACGCTCTCGCCCCGCAAATCGCCGCGCCGCACAGCCCGGAAAATTCCGACGCGGCGGCCGCGCACAAAGGCACCAAGATTCACCAAGCCTATATCGGCGCCTGCACGGGGGCGAAACTCGTCGATCTGCGCATGGCGGCCGAGGTGCTGAAGGGCCGCAAAGTCGCGCGCCATACAAGGCTCATGATCGCCCCCGCCTCGCAGCGCACGACGACCGAAGCGGCCGCCGACGGCACGCTCGCCACCCTGCTCGAAGCCGGCGCGAT
>JAMNXK010000364.1 GCA_023653245.1 Tagaea sp. | reverse complement strand
GTCCACGACCTGTTCATGGCCAATTACGGGCTCGATCGGGGCTTGGGCGGGCCGGCCGCGAAATCCTACGACGACGACCATCCCTACACCCCGGCATGGGCGGAGAAGATCTGCGGCGTGAAGCGCGACCGGATCGTCGCGGTCGCGCGCGGCTTCGCCGCCAACGCGGCCAAGACCAAGGGCAAGTCGATGGTCATCGTCGGCGCCGCGTTGAACCACTGGTACCACGCCGACATGAACTATCGCGGGCTCATCAACATGCTCGTGATGTGCGGCTGCGTGGGCCAGCCGGGCGGGGGCTGGTCGCATTATGTCGGCCAGGAGAAGCTTCGCCCGCAATCGGGCTGGCTGCCGCTCGCCTTCGCGCTCGACTGGAACCGGCCGCCGCGGCAGATGAACTCGACCTCGTTCTTCTACGCGCACACCGACCAGTGGCGTTACGAGAAGCTCGATCTGTCGGAGATCCTGTCGCCGCTCGCACCTGCGGGCTACGACGGCGCGCTGATCGACTTCAACGTCCGCGCCGAACGCATGGGATGGCTTCCTTCCGCCCCGCAGCTCGCGCGCAATCCTTTGGGTATCGCCAAGGAAGCGGCCGCGGCCGGGATGGAGGCGCCTTCCTATGTCGCCAAGAGCTTGAAGGACGGCTCCTTGCGCATGTCCTGCGAGGACCCGGACGCGCCCGAGAACTGGCCGCGCAACATGTTCGTGTGGCGCTCGAACCTGCTGGGGTCGAGCGGCAAGGGGCACGAATACTTCCTCAAGCATCTGCTCGGCACGCAGCACGGCGTGCTCGGCAAGGATCTGGGCGAGGAGGGCGCAGTCAAGCCGCTCGACGTCGCCTGGCACGAGAAGGCGCCGGAAGGGAAGCTCGATCTGCTGGTCACGCTCGACTTCCGCATGTCGACGACTTGCGTCTACTCCGACATCGTGCTGCCGACCGCGACCTGGTACGAAAAGCACGATCTCAACACCTCGGATATGCACCCCTTCATCCATCCGCTGTCCGCGGCGGTGGATCCGGCCTGGGAAGCGCGCAGCGACTGGGCGATCTTCAAGGGCTTCGCCGAAAAATTCTCGGCGCTCGCGCCGGGCCATCTCGGCGTCGAGAAGGACGTGGTTCTGCTGCCCTTGCAGCACGACAGCCCGGCCGAAATCGCCCAGCCCTTCGAGCCCAAGCAATGGAAGAAGGGCGAGGTCGAGCCCATCCCCGGCAAGACCATGGCCGCCGTGATGGTCGTCGAGCGCGACTATCCCAATCTGTATCGCCGCTTCGCTTCGCTCGGACCCTTGATGGACAAGCTCGGGAACGGCGGCAAGGGCATGGCGTGGAAGACCGGCGACGAGGTCGAGTTCCTCAAACACCTCAACGGCGTCGTCGCCGACGGGCCGACCAAGGGCCTCGCCAAGATCGAGAGCGACATCGACGCGACCGAAGTGATCCTGGCCTTGGCGCCCGAAACCAACGGGCATGTCGCGGTGAAAGCCTGGGAGTCGCTGGGCCAATTCACCGGCCGCGAGCACGCCCATCTCGCCAAACCGCGCGAGGACGAGAAGATCCGCTTCCGCGACGTGCAAGCCCAGCCGCGCAAGATCATCTCTTCGCCGATCTGGTCGGGCATCGAAAGCGAGCACGTCACCTACAACGCCGGCTGGACCAACGTGCACGAGCTGATTCCGTGGCGCACGCTCACCGGCCGCCAGCAGCTCTACCAGGATCATGCGTGGATGCTGGCCTTCGGCGAGGGCTTGTGCCTCTACAAGCCGCCGATCGACACCAAGACGGTGACGCCGCTGCTCGACAAGCGCTCGAACGGCAACAAGGAGATAGCACTCAACTTCATCACGCCGCACCAGAAATGGGGCATCCACTCGACCTACACCGACAACCTGCTGATGCTCACGCTCTCGCGCGGCGGGCCGATCGTCTGGCTGTCCGAGATCGACGCCAAGTCGATCGGCGTGGAGGACAACGACTGGATCGAGGCGTTCAACGTCAACGGCGCGCTGGTCGCGCGCGCCGTCGTCTCCCAGCGCGTCGCGGTCGGCATGATCCTCATGTACCACGCGCAAGAGAAGATCGTGAACGTGCCGGGATCGGAGCTGACGCGCGCGCGCGGCGGCATCCATAACTCGGTCACGCGCACCTGCCCGAAGCCCACGCACATGATCGGCGGCTACGCCCAGCAGAGCTACGGCTTCAACTATCACGGCACGATCGGCACCAACCGCGACGAGTTCGTCGTCGTCCGCAAGATGGCGAACGTCGATTGGCTCGACCGGCCCGCGCCGCAAGCGGCCGAGTGAAAGGAACCCAGCCATGAAAGTGCGCGCGCAGATCGCGATGGTGCTGAACCTCGACAAGTGCATCGGGTGTCACACCTGCTCGGTCACCTGCAAGAACGTGTGGACCAGCCGCGAGGGCGTCGAATACGCCTGGTTCAACAACGTCGAAACCAAGCCGGGCATCGGCTATCCCAAGAACTGGGAGGATCAGAACAAATGGAAGGGCGGCTGGACGCGCCAAGCCAACGGCAAGATCCGCCCCAAGCTCGGCGGCAGGTGGCGCATCCTCGCCCAGATCTTCGCCAATCCGTATCTCCCGGAGATCGACGACTACTACGAGCCCTTCACCTTCGACTACGAGCATCTCCAATCCGCGCCCGAGATGGAGGCGTCCCCGACCGCCCGGCCGCGCTCGCTGATCACGGGCAAGCGGATGGAAAAGATCGAGTGGGGGCCGAACTGGGAGGAAATCCTCGGCACCGAGTTCGCCAAGCGTTCGAAGGACACTAATTTCGAGGGCGTGCAGAAGGAGATGCTCGGGCAGTTCGAGAACACCTTCATGTTCTACCTGCCCCGGCTGTGCGAGCACTGCCTCAATCCGGCCTGCGTGGCGGCGTGCCCGTCGGGCTCGATCTACAAGCGCGAGGAGGACGGCATCGTCCTGGTCGATCAGGACAAATGCCGCGGCTGGCGCATGTGCGTCTCCGCCTGCCCGTATAAAAAGATTTACTACAACTGGCAGAGCGGCAAGGCGGAGAAGTGCATCTTGTGCTATCCGCGCCTGGAGGTGGGCGAGCCCACCGTGTGCTCGGAAACTTGCGTGGGCCGCATCCGCTATCTCGGCGTGATGCTCTACGACGCGGACAAAATCGAAGCGGCGGCATCGGTGCCGGGCGAGCACGATCTTTACGGCGCGCAGCTCGGCGTGTTCTTGAACCCGCATGATCCAGCCGTGATCGAAGCCGCGCGCCGCGAAGGCATTCCCGAAGCCTGGCTCGACTCGGCCAAGGCGTCGCCCGTCTACAAGATGGCGATCGATTGGAAGATCGCCTTCCCGCTGCATCCCGAGTACCGCACGCTGCCGATGGTCTGGTACGTGCCGCCGCTGTCGCCGATCCAAGCGGCGGCGGACGCCGGCAAGATCGAAGACGAAGGCGGCATTCCCGACGTGCGCTCGCTGCGCATTCCCTTGCGCTATCTGGCCAATCTGCTGACGGCGGGGGACGAAGCGCCCGTGGCGGGCGCGCTCGAGCGCTTGCTGGCCATGCGCGCCTACATGCGCGCGCGGCACGTCGAGTCGCGCGAGGATGCGGGCGTGCTGGAGCGCGTCGGGCTCGACAAGGCGCGGATCGAGGACATGTACAAGATCCTGGCGATCGCGAACTACGAGGACCGTTTCGTCATCCCCTCGACGCACCGCGAATACGCGGAGAACGCCTACGATCTGCGCTCGTCCTGCGGCTTCACCTTCGGCAACGGATGTTCGGAGGGGCCCAACGACGCGTCCTTGTTCGG
>JAMNXK010000363.1 GCA_023653245.1 Tagaea sp. | reverse complement strand
TTCAAGAAGCACCTGGCCTAGTCAGACGACCGTGCCGTCGAACCGATAATAGGTCGACACGCCCAGCATGATGTCGGGCGTGCGACCGTCGGCGGCGAAGGGCAGCATCAGGCTTTCGACCTCGGCCCATACGCCGCCGTGCTTGAGCATGGGCGCGGTGCGCGCCCAGCTCGGCTTGCCGTCCAACGCGGTGGCGCGCAGCCGCTCGAGATCGAGCGGACGCTGGGCGTCGGCCAAAGGCCGCGTGTCGAGATATTCGCCGGTGATGTCCACGCCCACGCATTTGGCCAGCAGCGTGCCGAACAGACGGCAGCGCAGGCGGAAGGGGTCGCGCTCGATGTCGTGCAGCCAGATCCAGCCGAGCGCGTCGGGCACGGCGAAAGGATCGAAATCGGCGCGGCTCGGCAGGGGGCCGCGCGGCCGGGGCAGCGCGCGCCAGAGTTCGTACACGGCGCGCTGGCGCGCATGCCAAGCGCTCGTGTCGAAGGGTTCGAGGACGTAGCTCGCCGCCATGCGATGGTTTCCTCGCCTGCCGGCGCAAGGATGCGCGGGCGAGCTGAAGCGAAACTGAAGCGGGGCGGGAAGCGGCGTTGCTCCCAAAATGGGACCGTGATACAAGAACGAATGCGGCTGATCTCGCGCGGGAAACTCGTCCGTTATGTCGCGGGCTTGGCCGGACGAAAGGACCAAGCGGCGGTCAAATCGGCACTCGACGCGTGGTACTTGGAGGTCAAGCGCGCCGCGTGGCGGAACTCGGCCGAAGTGAAGGCACGCTACGCCACGGCCAGCATCGTGAGCGCGTCGCGCGTTGTGTTCAACGTCAAGGGCAACGACCACCGGCTTATCGTGGAGATCGACTATGCCAAGCGAATCGTCTGGACGATCTGGATCGGCACGCACGCGGACTACGACCGGATCGAAGCGCGCACGGTTCGCCATGCCCCGTGATCTGGCGCCGATCCGGAACGACGCGGAGCACGACGTTGCGCTCCGGGAGATCGAGCGTTTGTGGGGGGCCAAGTCCGGTACGAAGGTGGGCGACCGCCTCGAAGCCTTGGCGATTTTGGTCGATGCCTACGAGGAAACGCGCTTCCCGATGGATCCGCCCGATCCGATCGAGGCGATTATGTTCCGCCTGGAACAGCAAGGGCTCGATCGGCGCGCGCTCGCGCGGATGATCGGCTCGCGCGGCCGGGTCGCTGAAATCTTGGGCCGCCGGCGAGATCTCTCCATTCGCATGGTTCGCCGTATCCACGAGGAGCTGCGAATTCCCGCCGAGATCCTCATCCGCCCCACCCGCCGGCCGCGCGCGAAGGCGGCGTGAGGGGCAATCGCGAGTGTCGAACAAGGGCGAAGCTCGGGGTTACGGCGCATCGGTGCAAATCGGCAATGCCGGCGAGCACCTTGTAATGGCGCATCTATTGGCGAGAGGGTTTCAGGCATTTATGGCGGATCGCGGAAACCCGGCATTCGACGTTTCGGTCGTGGATGGCGCCAAGCATTCCCTCATTCGTGTCAAGACGACCCGTTCGGATAGTGTGGTCTGGTCCCGAAAGAAGTCAGGCGAGACATTCTTGGATCGACGGGAGAGCGGTGACTTCTGTTGCATCGTCGATTTGCGGCGGCGCGTCGAGGACGCAAAGCTATTCTTGGTGCCGACCGGTGTGGTGCAGAAAGCGATCGATGCCGCGCGCAAAGAGTGGAATTCGGGAACCAAGCGCGATGGCGGCAAGCGCGTCGATTCGACCGGCCAAAGACTATGGCTCAACGATCGAGCGGATCGGTACGCTTGGGAGGGATTTGGCGTGAAGTGGGCGCCGTATCTCGACGGCTGGGACCAATTGCGGGAGAAGGCCTAAACTCGCAGTCCGGTTCGCGCGGTCACCGCCCGAGCTTGTCGATATAGGCGTCGAGATCGGCGTCGTCGACGTCTTCGTACTCGCCGCGCGCGATGGAATCGGCGCCTTCCTTCAGCGCCTTGCGCAAAGCGGCGAGGCGCAGCTCGTCTTCCTTCCAGCGGTGCTGGAGCGCTCGCACGGCGTCGCGCATCGCCTCGCTGGCGTTCTGGTACTTGCCGGACTTGACCATTTTCTCGACGAACGCGTCTTGCTCGTCGGTAAGATTGACGTTGCGGGTGGGCATGGGGAAAATCTACACCAATTGGCAAACTTGGCCAAGATGTCGCCGCACCCGCCGCGCTCAAATCTTGAGGCGCGCGATCAGGTCGTCGATCAGCCGCGTCGAATAGCAGGGTCGGGGAGCGGCAACAGGAAGTGCCGACGTCGATCGCCAGGTCCGGCGTTCGGCTTGCGTGGGCGCATCCAGACGGTGCCGGTTCCCGAACGAATGACGGGTTCCAGACGCTCGCAGCCTTCGCGTTCCAGGCGCGCCCAGAGTTCGGCTTCGGAAACCTGTCCGCGCGGGCAGGGGGTCAAGCGGCCAGCTGCACGGCGAATTGCTGCGGCCCGAGATTGAGCGGCGCGGGCTCGCCGTCGCCGGTCCGGCGCACATGGGCGAGAAACTCGCGCCAACTCAGCATCGGTTCGACCTTAATCGACAATCCGTCGTTCAGCTGCACGAGCATCCGGATCGCATGGCGCGTGTCGTCGAAGGCTTTGCGCGGGTCCTGGCTCGCCACGTAGAGACCGTCGATTTCGTCCGACGTAAACACGTGGTGTCCATCGACGAACCGGTATTCGACATTGATGACGCCCGCGTCGCGCCAGAGCTCGGTCATGACGGGTTCCTCGCGATTTCGGATGGACAAGTTTGCGCAAGACGACGGGGTGCCGTCAAGCGGCCGGCCCGACTCCCAATCGTCCCCCCGAACGCAAAACCCCGGCCCTTGGGAAAGGACCGGGGGTTCGTGGTGATGGTGGAGCCAAGCGGGATCGAACCGCTGACCTCCGCAATGCCATTGCGGCGCTCTCCCAGCTGAGCTATGGCCCCGAAACGCGCGCCGGGCGGGGGTGGGGCCCCGGCCCGTCTTCGAAATCGTGCCGCTTATATCGGCCCCGGCCGGGCCCCGCGCAAGCGAAAATTAGCCGCGCTCTTCGTCGTCCGCTTTCTCGACCACTTCGGCCACGTCCTCGTCGTCCTCGCCGAGTTCGGACGTGTCCTCGATCACCGCGTCCTCTTCTTCCTCCTCGCCCTCGGCGACGACCGCCGCCTCCTCGGGCTCGACGACCTCCGCGACCACGGGCTTGGCCACCGCCGGCGCCGCCTTGCCCCGGCGCGACTTCAGCAGCACCTCGGGGTCGTACTCGGCGTCGCATTTCGGGCACGTGATTGGGCTGCGTTGCAGGTCGTAGAATCGCGCGCCGCAGGCTTGGCACGTGCGTTTCAGACCCCATTCGGCTTTGGCCATCGCGAATACCCTATACTCGTGAAACCCGAACAAAAACGGCGCGGGGACATGCCATGTCCCGGCCCCCCTGTCAACCGGCCGCGCCGGCGCGCCGCCCCGACATTGCGGCAGGGCCCGGCCGGTTGCTACAAGCCCCTGGCGCCCCGCCCCTTTTCGCCCGATCGGACGACCCTCGTATGGCCCACGATTCCGCCCAGCCCGCCACCGCCAAACCGGGCGCGCCTTTGAAGGGCGAAACCCATGTCCCCGGGGACAAGTCGATCTCCCACCGCGCGCTGATGCTGGGCGGCTTGGCCGTGGGCGAGACGCGCGTGCGCGGCCTGCTCGAAGGCGAGGACGTGCTGCGCACCGCCGCCGCCATGCGCCTGATGGGGGCTGAGATCGTCAAGGACCCGGACGGCACGTGGCGCGCGCGCGGGCGCGGCGTGGGCGCGCTC
>JAMNXK010000017.1 GCA_023653245.1 Tagaea sp. | reverse complement strand
TCGACTTCGAGCGGGCTGACCTTCTCCCCGCCGCGATTGATGAGTTCCTTCAAGCGCCCGGTGATGCGCAGATACCCGCCTTCGTCGAGCGTGCCCTGGTCGCCGGTGCGGAACCAGCCGCCGGCGAAGGCTTTGAGATTGGCGTCGGGATTGGCCTCGTAGCCCTGGGTCACGTTGGGCCCGCGGATCACGACTTCGCCGAGCGCGCCTTGCGGCAGGAGATGCCCTTCCTCGTTCATGATCGCGATCTCGGGCCCGGCGGCGATGCCGACCGAGCCGGGTTTGCGTTCGCGCGGCGGCAGCGGGTTCGAGGCCATCTGGTGTGCCGCTTCGGTCATGCCGTAGCTCTCGATCACCGGGCAGCCGAACGCGGCCTCGACTTCGAGCATCACTTGCGGCGGCAGCGACGCCGAGGACGAGCGGATGAAGCGCAAGCGGGCGTTGGCGAGCGAGTCCTTGTTGCGCTCGGCACGGCTCAGAATCGCCTGATGCATGGTGGGCACGGCGGTGAACCAGGAGGGCTTTGCCTCGTCGAGCCAGGCGAAGAATTTGAGCGCGTTGAAGCCCGGCGTGCACACGGTGCAACCGCCCGCACCCAGCGAGGACAGCACCGCCGCGATCAGGCCGTGAATGTGGAACAGCGGCATGATGTTCAGGCATTTGTCGCCGCCCGAGAGCGCCAGCGTCGCCCCGATATGCCGCGCCGAGGCGCAGATATTGGCCTGCGCCAGCGGCACGATTTTCGGCCGCGAGGTGGTGCCCGAGGTGTGCAGGATGAGCGCGACGTCGTCGGCTTGCGCGGGACCGGGCTTGGCGGCCTTGCCCGTCAGCGTCGAAGCGAGCGTGTACGAGCCCGCGCCACGGTTGCGCGTGGGCGTGAGTTCGATGATCGGCACGCCGAGCTTGGCGGCGGCCGCACGCGCCGGCGTTTGATCGCCGACCTGAACCAGCAGCGCCTTGGATTTGAGATCGGCGATGTAGAACTCGAACTCCTCCTGGCGATAGGCGGGGTTCAGGGGGGCGGTCGTCGCACCGGCGGCCACGCACAGGAAAGCGGCGGCCATCTCGGGCCCGTTGGGCAGCACGATGGCCACGCGATCGTCGCGGCCGATGCCCATGGCGTTGAGATCCGCGATCGTGCGGGCGGCAAGGGCGCGCAAGCCCGCATAATTCAGCGCCGCATTCTCCGGCGCGCCCAAGGCCGGGTCGCCGTCTTTGCCGATGTTCAGAAGCTCCGAGACCGTCGCGAACGCCATCGCCATCCTCCGGAAAACGAAGGAGGTTCGATAGCAGACGACGATGCGCCTGACTAGGCGGCGACGAACGTGCCGCTCTGGGCGGTGCTCAGGTTTTGGGCGCGCGCATAGGCCGAACTCCCCTGGCGCCAATCCTCGTGATGGGCGGCCATTTGCAGGGTCTCTTGGGCGTAGCGCTGGGCGAAAAATCCGATATCGGCGGGGGCGCGGCCGGTTTCGCCATAGAGCTCGTCGGCGAAGCTGCGCTTGCGGGTCGATCCCTTGCCCTGCTGGGCCAAGGCATCGGCCAGCCCCGCCAATTGCTCGGCGTCGAACCCGGCGCCCCGATCGGCGGCACCGGTTCTGAACCGGCGCGATCCGTCCATCCCCTCCGGCCCGAAGCGCTTGGCGCCGGGCGGGGGCAGCAGGATGACGTTTGACGCGGGGTTCATGGGCATTAATGTAAAATTTTATGAAAACCCGAGTCAAATGGAATCTGGCATTCGCCTTAAATTTTAGGTATCCTGAGGCCTGGATCGCAACAAAATCCCCACTGTTTCAATCCCTTGACGGTGGTAGAGTGCCGTCCTTGCCTTTGCCCCGGGGGAGCGCGCCATGTCCGCCACCGCCTTGAATCCGGTCGATCCGAACAATCTCGACGCCCTGTGGATGCCCTTCACGGCGAACCGGCAATTCAAGAAAAAGCCCCGTCTGCTCGCCCGCGCCAAGGGCATGCATTATTACACACCGGACGGACGTGAAATTCTCGACGGCACGGCCGGGCTGTGGTGCGTGAACGCCGGGCACGGGCGCGAGAAGATCGTCGAGGCGATCGCCCGCCAGGCCGGCACGATGGATTACGCGCCGGGCTTCCAGATGGGCCATCCGATCCAGTTCGAATTCGCCTCGCGCCTGCAGGCGATGCTGCCCGGCGATCTCGACAAAGTGTTCTTCACCAATTCGGGCTCGGAGAGTGTGGACACCGCGCTCAAGATCGCGCTCGCCTATCACCGCGCCAAGGGCCAGGGCCAGCGCGTGCGCTTCATCGGCCGCGAGCGCGGCTATCATGGCGTGGGCTTCGGCGGGATTTCGGTCGGCGGCATGGTCGCCAACCGCAAGCAATTCGGCTTGCAGCTCCCGTATGTCGATCACCTGCCGCACACCCATCTGCCCGACAAGAACCGTTTCGTGCGCGGCCAGCCCGAGCATGGCGCCGAACTCGCCGACGCGCTCGAACGCCTGATCGCGTTGCACGACGCTTCGACGATCGCCGCGGTGATCGTCGAGCCGCTGGCGGGCTCGACCGGCGTGCTCGTGCCGCCCAAGGGCTATTTGCAGCGCTTGCGTTCGATCTGCGACGCGCACGGCATTCTGCTGATTTTCGACGAGGTCATCACCGGCTTCGGCCGCTTGGGCGCTTCCTTCGCGGCCGAGAAATTCGGCGTGACGCCCGATCTGATGACCGTCGCCAAGGGCATCACCAACGCCGCCGTGCCCATGGGCGCTGTGTTCGCGCGCAAGAACATCTACGATGCGATGATGGACGGGCCCGAGAACCTGATCGAGCTGTTCCACGGCTACACCTATTCGGGCCATCCGCTCGCCTGCGCCGCCGGCCTCGCCACGCTCGACATCTATCGCGAGGAAGGCCTGTTCGAGCGCGCGGACTCGCTCGCGCCCTATTGGGCCGACGCGGTGCATTCGCTCAAGGACCGGCGCAACGTGATCGACATCCGCAATCTCGGTCTGGTCGCGGGCATCGAGCTCGAGCCGCGCAAAGGTGCGGCCGCCGCGCGCGCTTACGACGTGCTGGTCGACTGCTTCGATTCGGGCGTGCTGGTGCGCACGACCGGCGACACGGTGGCGATGTCCCCGCCTTTGATCGTCGAGAAAGCGCAGATCGACCGCTTGGTCGACACGCTCGGCAAGGCGATCGACCGGGCGGCGTGACGCGCATGGCGGCGGAGAAGGACATCGACGCGGCGATTTCGGCCCTGCTGGGGGCGGGCGACGCGGCCTATGTGTGGGACCTCGCCAGCGACCGGATCGTCTGGGCCGGCCGGCCCGACGAAACCTTCGGTCCGCGCGCCGAGTTCCCACCCACGGGCCAGATCTGGCAAAGCCGCATCCACGCCGAGGATCTGCCGGGCCGCGTCAAGGCGCTGTCCGCGCATTTCGTCGATCGGCTGACCTACGATCTCGACTACCGCCTCCGCGGCGACAGCGGCGGAATGATCTGGGCGCACGACCGCGGTCGCGCCGAATTCGCCCCGGACGGCAAGCCGATCCGCGTCGCCGGCACGCTGCGCGCCGTGACCGCGCGCAAGGATCGCGAGGCCAAGCTCGAATACCTCGCGAATTACGACGCGCTCACCGGCCATTTCAACGCGGCGCGTTTGCGCGAATCGCTCGATCACGCGCTCGCCTATGCCGCGCGCTACGAAGCGCCGGGCGCTTATCTGCTGATCGGGGTCGACAACCTCACCGCCATCAACGACGCTTTCGGCTGGTCGACGGCCGACGCGCTGCTGATCGGCGTGGGCCAGCGTCTGGAGCGCGCGCTGCGCGGCTCGGACACGATCGGGCGGGCGGGCGGCGATCGCTTCGGCCTCGTGCTCGCGAACTGCCCGGAAAGCGAGATCGGCCTCGCCGCCGAGCGCCTGCTCGCCACGATCCGCTCCGCGCCCTTGGAAACGCCCGACGGGCCGCTGCACGTGACCGCGTCGGCCGGGGCGGTGCTGTTCGTCGGCCAAGGCCCCTCGGGCGTGGAGATCCAAGCGCGCGCGGAATCGGCGCTGCACGAAGCCAAGCGCGCCGGCCGCAATCGTTACGCCTTGTTCGCCGCCAGCCCCGCGCAGCGCGAATTGCACCAGCGCCTCGTCTCGGTGTCGTCGGACGTGCAGGCGGCGCTGAAGGACGAGCGTCTGGTCTTCGCCTTCCAGCCGGTGGTCGACGCGATCGATCACACGGTCAAGCACTACGAAGCGCTGCTGCGCCTGCAGCGCATGGACGGCACGATCGCACCGGCGGGCTCGTTCATTCCGATCGTCGAACAGACCGGTTTGATGCGCTTGCTCGACCGGCGCGTGCTGGAGATGGCGATCGGCGAGCTGACGCGCTGGAACGACATCGTGCTCGCGATCAACATCTCCGGCCTGACTGCGGGCGATCCGTCTTGGCTCCGGGCGCTCTCGGGTTTCGTGAAGGGGCGCCCCGATCTCGCCCAGCGCCTGATCGTCGAGATCACCGAGACGGTGGCGATCCGCGACATCGACGAGACGGCCAAATTCGTCGCCGCCGTGCGCGATCTGGGGGCGCGCGTGGCGCTCGACGATTTCGGCGCGGGCTATACCAGCTTCCGGAACTTGAAGGCGCTGGCGATCGACTCGGTCAAGATCGACGGCTCGTTCGTGCGCGGCCTGGCGGACAACGTCGACAACCAGCTTTTCATCAAGACGCTGCTGGGTCTGGCCGAGGGCTTCGGCCTGGAGACCGTGGCCGAATGCGTCGAGAATCCGCTCGAAGCCCAGCATCTCGCGCGGCGCGGGGTGAAGCTCCTGCAAGGCAATATGTTCGGCCTGCCGCGCATCGACCGTCCCTGGCTCGACGATCTGGGCCTCGACAAACTCTCGGCCGCCCCGCGGCGCCCGGCCTTCGCCGTCATCCCCGGGAAGGGGTAGACGCTCGGACCATGCTGACCTATGCCGAGTACCGCAAGGCGATCGAGACGGTTTGGCGAACCGGCGTCGCCACCGAACACAGCTATCGCCCGGCGCTGGAAGGTCTGCTCAAGGGCGAGGCTTGGGGCGGCGGCGGCGAAGTCATCAACGAGCCCAAGCGCAACCAAGAGGTCGGCGCGCCCGACTTTGTAGTGCGACGTCGCGCGATCGCGGTTGGATTCGTCGAAGCCAAGGACATCGACGCCAATCTCGACAAGATCGAGAAGGATGAGCAGCTCCAACGCTACCGCGCCGCCCTGTCGGCGCTGATCCTGACCAACCAGATCGAGTTCCGGCTTTATCTGGACGGCGAACTGAAGTTCCAAGTGGAATGGGGGCGGCTCGACAAACGCACCAAGAAAATCGATTGGCTCGATAAGGGCGAGGAGGGCTTGCGTCAACTCTTCGCCTTCTTCGCCGACGCGACCGATTCGGCGGCTACGATCAAGCGTGCGGACGACCTCGCCAAAAAGATGGCGGCCCGCGCGGTCCTGGTGCGGCACTTGATCGCCGAGACCCTCGTGCAGGAGAAGGCCGAAGCCCGCCACAAGAAAGTGTCGGTCGAGAACCTCCCGCTGCACGAACAATTGGCCGGCTTCCGCGACGTGCTGATCCGGGGTCTCGACGAAGCCCAGTTCGCCGACATGTTCGCGCAGACCATCGCCTATGGTTTGTTCGCCGCGCGCTTCCACAAGAAGCCCGAAGAGACGTTCACCCGAGAGATCGCGGCGTTCCGCATACCCGCGTCGAACCCCTTCCTGCAGAAGACATTCCAACGGATCGGCGGCGCCGATCTCGACGAACGTATCGCCTGGGCCGTGGACGATTTGGCCGAGCTGCTGAACCGGACCGATCTCGACGCCGTGCGCGCGCATATGGGCGAAGGGACCGGTCGGGACGATCCCGTGATCCATTTCTACGAAACTTTTCTCGACGCCTACGCTCCCGAAATGCGCGAAGATCGCGGGGTCTATTACACGCCCAGTCCGGTGGTGCGCTTCATCGTGCGCGGCATCGACGATTTCCTGAAGACGAAGTTCGGCGTCGAGCGCGGCTTCGCCGACGATTCGCGGATCGACGGGCGCCATCGCATCACCATCCTAGATCCGGCCTGCGGCACGGGCACGTTCCTGCATGAGGTCGTCCGGCACGTCGAAACGACCTACTTCGCCGGGAATCTCGGCGCGTGGCCGAATTGGTTCAAGAAGGAGCTGCTGCCGCGCCTCTATGGCTTCGAGTTCCTGATGGCGCCGTACGCCATCGCGCATCTCAGCCTGGAAGTGGCGCTCGACCGCGTCAAGCTGGCGCCCGGCGAGCGTTTCAACGTGTTCCTGACCAACACGCTGGAAGAACCGCAAATTCTGGAAACGGCACCGATGTTCGCCCGTTGGCTTGCCGACGAGGCCAACGCGGCCTCGCGCGTCAAGACCGAGCATCCGGTCATGGTGATCCTCGGCAACCCGCCCTATTCGCGCAATTCGCTGAACCCTTCGACCGTCGAGCGCCTCGTGGTCAAAGGCGAAGGCTACGAAGTCTACGACAAGCGAGATCCGCGTCCCGAGCGACGCATCGCGACCAAGGATCAGACGGTCGATCAACGCACCTTCATCGGCCATTTGTTGCGTGGCTGGGACCCGCTGGCGGAAACACGGGTCGCGAGCTATTTCGAAGTCGAGGGCCAATACATCGACGAGCGGAACCCCAAATCGATCGGCGACGACTACGTCAAATTCCTGCGTTTCGCGCAGTGGAAGATCGAGCGCGCCGGGCAAGGGATCGTCGGATTCGTCACCAACCGCGGATATCTCTGGAACGACACGCTGCGCGGCGTGCGCAACGCCCTATATCGCGCCTTCGACGAGATCTACGTGCTCGATCTTCACGGCGGCACGTCGCCCAAGGAAACATCGCCCTTCGACATGGGCGACGAAAACGTATTCGACATCATGACCGGGGTGGCCATCGTGTTCCTAGTTCGCCTGCCGGGCGACCATGTTCGCGCGGCGAAGGTGTTCCGGCAGGAGCTTTGGGGGCCGCGCGTGGCGGAGTCCGAATGAGGCCGCCGGTCCACATGCTGCGCGGGAAGTTCCCATTCCTGGACGAGAAGCGGGTCACGGAGATCGAGTGGGGCGAGTCCGTTCCCCGCGGACCGGCCTATCTTTTCGAGACGAACGACGATCCCATCGACTTGGAATACGAAGGGCATCTTCGCCCGACCGACGTGTTCGCGGAGTCGTGCGTCGGCTTCCAGTCGCACCGCGACCATTTCGTACTGTCGCCATCCGCCGACGTGCTTCGAGAGCGCATCCAACGTTTCGTCCGGTCCGACTTGCACGACGTCGCCAAGGAATTCGCGCTGAAGAACACGCGCGATTGGACGATCGAGGGTGCCCGCAGACGCCTGACCGCGATCGATTGGGAGGGCAGCTTGACGCCCTGCGCCTGGCGGCCTTTCGTCACGCGGCAAGCTGCGCTGACCGACGCGTTGATGGATTTTCCACGCGATCTGCTGGTCGGCAGCATGCTCGGGCGACGGAATCTGGCGTTGTGCCTGCCCAAGGCCGTGCCCGACAACCGTTTCCAACACGCGCAAATGGCGGATTTGCCCGTGCACGATTGCTATTCGTCGACCAAGAGCGGCGAAGCCGTGCACGTCTTCCCGGCTTGGCGCTACGCCGGCGCGCAAGGCGATTTGCTCGGGGGCGGCGGCGCGCGCGTCTCGAACCTGAAGCCGGGTTTCGTCGCTCGCCTCGCGACGCTTCTCGGCGTGCCGGCCGCCGTCGAACGAACCGGCGAAGCGCGCGACGCGTTCGACCCGATCGACGTGCAGAGCTACTGTTACGCGATCTACCAGTCGCAGGCCTATCGTTTGCGTTACTTCGCGCAGTTCAAGAAGGGTTTCGCGCGCGTGCCCTTCCCGCCGTCGGCCGAGTTCTTTTGGACATTGGCCGGACACGGGCGGCGTTTGACCGCGCTCCATCTCCTGCGCGAAACCGCGCCCTCGATGGCGAAGTTCCCGGAACCGGGAACCAACGAGATCGCCAAGCTGAAGGTCGAGGCCGACGGTCCAGCCGCCAAGCGCATCTGGATCAATCGTACGCAATACTTTGCCAACGTCCAGGACCTCGTCTGGGATCACAAGGTGGGCGCGTTCCAAGTCCTTCCCAAATGGCTGGAATGGCACCGCGAAGCGGACGCCCATTTCGAGCCGCATGAGTTTCTGCGGCTGGCCGGTGCCATCGAAGCCACGTTCCCATTGGTCCGCCAAATCGATGCCGCCATCGATGCCGTTCGGTCCGAGTTCTGGAAGGGCAACGCGGCATAGCTGCGTCGTCGCGCCGAAGGCGCGACGTTTTTTCCCGAGATCCCCGGATCGCGCTTCGCGCGTCCGAGGATGACGGAGAAGGAGTTGGGGCGCCGCTTCGCGCGTCCGAAGGTGACGGAGACGAAACTACCGCCGTCCGAACAGTTTCTCGATATCCGAGAGCTTGAGCTCGACGTAAGTCGGGCGGCCGTGATTGCACTGGCCCGAATGCGGCGTGGCTTCCATCTGGCGCAGCAGCGCGTCCATCTCCGGCCCCGAGAGCCGGCGGCCCGCGCGCACCGAGCCGTGGCAGGCCATTGTCCCGCAGACTTCGCCCAGCCGTTCCTTGAGCGACAGCGCCGCCCCGTGCTCGACGATCTCGTCGGCGAGATCGCGCAGCAGGCCCTTGACGTCCACCTCGCCCAGCAGCGCGGGCGTCTCGCGCACGGCCACCGCACCTGGCCCGAAGGATTCGACCGTCAGGCCCAACTCGGCGAGGTCGCCGGCGCGGGCGAGCAACGCCGCGCTTTCCTTTTCGCCGAGCTCGACGATTTCGGGGATCAGCAGCGCCTGGCGCTTGACCCCGCCCGCGTCGAGTGCGGCCTTCATGCGCTCGTAGACCAGGCGCTCGTGGGCGGCGTGTTGATCGACGATCACGATCCCGTCGGCGGTTTGCGCGACGATATAGGTCTCGTGGACTTGCGCGCGCGCCACGCCCAACGGCAGGTCCCGCGTTTCGGCGGCGACCGGCGTCGGCGAAGCGGGCGGCGCGCTGGGGGCGAGCGGCGCGTGATAGGCGAAGCTGCGGTCGGAGAGATCGTAGGCCGCATTCCCGCGCGACGGTGCGGCACCCGAAAACCCGTATTGCGCTTGCGGCGGGGCGATGCGCGCGCGGGCGAGGTCGAGCGCTTCGACGGCGACACCGGTCGAGGCGCGGAAGCCCGCGCGATCGAGCGCTTCTTTGAGGCTCGCCACGATGAGCCCGCGAATGCGCGACGGATCGCGGAAGCGCACTTCGGTCTTGGCCGGGTGCACGTTGGCGTCGACCAGATCGGTGGGCAAGGTCAGGAACAGCGCCACGACCGGATGGCGGTCGCGCGCCAGGAAATCGGCATAGGCGCCGCGCACCGCACCCGCGAGCAGCTTGTCGCGCACCGGCCTTCCGTTGACGAACAGGTACTGATGCTGGCCGGTGGCGCGGTTGTAGGTCGGCAGGCCGGCATGGCCTTCGAGGCGGATCTCGCCCGCGTCGTCGGAGCGGATCGCGAGCACTTCCACGGCGCTGCCCAGGAATTCCTTGCCGACCACGGCGGCGACGCGATCGAGCCGCGCGGCGGGCGGCAGCTTCAGCATCGCGCGCCCGTCGGCGATCAGCTCGAACGCGACGTCCGGATGCGCCATGGCCAGGCGCGCGATCGCGTCTTCGCAGGCTTCGCGCTCGGCGCGTTCGCCTTTGAGGAATTTGAGCCGCGCGGGCGTGGCGTAGAAAAGATCGCGCACCTCGACGCGCGTGCCGGCGGGATGGGCGGCGGGCTGCGGCGATCCCTTGCGCCCGCCATCGACTTGGATCGACCAGGCTTCGGCCGCGCCCCGCGCGCGGCTGGTCAAGGTCAGGCGCGCCACGGCGCCGATCGAGGGCAGCGCCTCGCCCCGGAATCCCAGCGTGCGGATGGCGAGCAGATCGTCGCCGGGGAGTTTCGAGGTCGCGTGACGTTCGACGGCGAGGTCGAGCTCGTCGGCGGTCATGCCCTTGCCGTCGTCGGCGACGACGATGGCCGCACGGCCCGCTTCGGCGAGGGTCACGGATACGCGCGCAGCACCCGCGTCGATCGCGTTCTCGACCAGCTCCTTGACGGCCGCCGCCGGCCGTTCGATCACCTCGCCCGCCGCGATGCGGTTGACGAGGGTTTCGGGCAGGCGGCGGATATTCATGCCATGCCCTTGAGATAGGAACGCGCCAAGCGCTTGCCGTCTTCGACCGCGGGCTGGTCGAAGGGTTCGACGTCGAACAGCGAAGCCGCGATGACGGTTTCGAGCTCGAAATGCATGAACAAGGCGCCCAGCGTGCGCTCGTCGAGCGTGGGCAGCGTCAGGAGGCGCACCGGCCGCCCGCGCCGCGCCAAGGTTTCGGCCGTGGCGCGCCACGATACGTCGAGCAGGTCGCCCATCGTGCGGCCTTCGAGCCAGTCGAGCGCCGGATCGGCGAGGTCGGCGGCGGCGTAGCGATGGCCCACGCCCTTGGTCTCGCGCGCCAAGATGGTGACGAGCTTGTCGGCCGGCCCGTCGAGCCAGAGCTGGAGCTGGCTATGCTGATCGACGGTGCCCAGCGCCTTCATCGGCGTGGTGCCGTGCCCGCCTTTGCCCAGGCTCTCGGCCCAGAGCTGCACGTACCATTGGCCGAACGCGGCGAGCGCGTCGACATAGGGGCACAGCACGCTCGTGCGAATTCCGCGCGCGTTGAGGGCGGCGGCGAGGGCCGCACCCCAAGCGGGGGCCGAGGAAAGCGGATCGGCGAGGCCGTGGTCGCGCGCGATCTTGGCGCCGGCGCGCAAAGCTTCGATATCGAGGCCGAGGATCGCGGCGGGCACCAAACCCACCGCCGAGAGCACGGAAAAGCGCCCGCCCAACGTGGTGGGATGGTCGAGACAAGGAATGCCGTGGCGCTTGGCCAAGCGCGCCAGAGGATTGTCCGTGGGCTCGGTCAGCGCCCAGGCCTGTTCGGCGGGCTTCGGCAAGCGGCCGAGCAGCGCATGGGCTTGCGCCAAGGTCTCGCCCGTGCCGCCGGATTTCGAGACGATCAACAGCCCGGCGTTCTTCCAATCGATCGCGGCGGCCAGACGCTCGAAGCCGTAGGGATCGACGTTCTCGGCGACGATCAGGCGCGGCCGTCCGGGTGCCCCCATGCCCGTGCCGCCATCGGCGAGTGCCGCGAGCGTGCGCGCACCCAGGCTCGACCCGCCGGTGCCGAGCAGCACCACGGTGGGAAAGCGCGACAAAGCTTCGGCCGTCTTGCGGATCGCGGCGAGATCGTCGATGCGATCGGGCTGGTCGAGAAAGGCGTACTCGCCCGTGCCGACGGCTTCGCGCAGCCGTGCGACGGGCGCGCGGGTTTGGTCGAGCCAGGTTTCGACGACCTGGCGATCGATGCCTTCGATCAGGTCGAAGCAATGGCGCAGGTCTTGGCGATAGGGCAGGGAACCGGTCATGGGAATCGGCCGCTCCGAACGTGAGGGATGGTAGCGCCGGAACGGCTCGGAGGGGAGTTCTATTCGGTCCCGGCGATGCCTTGCGGCTCGCCCGCGAGCACGACCAGCAATCTTGCGGGGTCGAACAGCCGGCGCGCGGCGGCGTTGGCTTGGGCGAGCGTGACCGCTTCGATGCGGCGCTGGCGCTCGTCGAACCAATCCAGACCGCGCCCGTCGAGCCGGGAATTCACCAGCAGCCGCGCGATGCGGTCCGAGCGATCGAGCTGCAGCGGAAACGAGCCGGTCAGATAGTCCTTGGCGCCCTGCAGCTCCTCCGCCGACAGGCCGCGCGCGCCCATCGCGGTCCATTCCTCGCGCACGATGTCCATCGCGCGCGCGATGCGGCCATTCTCGCTGGAGAACGAGCCTTGGATCACCTCGGTGCGATCGAGCGTGCCCAGCCCCGTGCCGATGCCGTAGGTTAGGCCCTCGCGCTCGCGCACGCGGGCCATCAGGCGCGAATTGAAGCCGCCGCCGCCGAGCACGTAATTGACGAGCTGGGCGGCGAAGAAATCCGGATCCTCGCGCGCGACGCCCTTGTGGCCGAACAGCGCGAATGTCTGCGTCGCGGGCTTGCGCAAGATCAGCGTGCGGCCCGCGCCTTGCGCCTCGACGCGCGGAATTTCCACCGGCGCCGCGCTCGCCGGCAAGCCGCCGAAGGCGCGATCGAGCAACAGCCCGAGGCGCTCGGGCGTCACGTCGCCGACGGCCGCGACGACCAGATTGTCGCGTGCGTAGCGCCGCGCCAAATGCGCGCGCAGATCCTCGACCGTCAGGCTGCGCACGCTGTCGGGCGTGCCGCGCCCCGGCCGCGCGTAAGGATGATCGCCGAAGGCCGCGCGCGCGAAAGCCCGCCGCGCTTGCGTTTCGGGGCTCGATTCGTCGCGCGCCAAGCCTTGCAGGATCTGCGCGCGCACGCGCTCGACCTCGCGCGCGTCGAAGCGCGGGCGGGTCAGCGCCAACGCCAGCAGCTCGACCCCGCGATCGGCGTCGCGGCTCAGCAGGCGCAGACTGCCTTGCGCGGTGTCCGCCCCCGCCGAGAAACCGATCGAGATCGAGCGATCCTCGATCTCGCGGGCGAAGGCTTGCAGGTCGAGATCGCCCGCGCCCGCGGTCAGCAGGTCGGCGGTCATCGAAGCGAGCCCGCCTTTGCCGATGGGATCGGCGGCCGAGCCGCCGCGCCAGGAGAATTCGATCGCCAGGACCGGCAGCGACGGATCGCGCACGAACCAGGCGACGATCCCGCCCGGGCTGCGCACTTCCACCACGTTGCGCGCGCCCGCCGGCGGCGCGGCCAGGATCAGCGCGAAGGCGACGAGGAAGACGCGGACGAACACGCTCATGTTCCGGGCCGGGGCAGGAGATTGCCGGTCACGTGGCCGTCTTGGCCCAAGACCGCGCGCAAGGCGGCGTTGACCTGTTCGGCCGTGAGCGCCGCGACGCGCTGAGGCCAGGTCTCGACCCAGGCGACGTCCTTGCCGGTGGCGAAGGCGGTGCCGAAGGCGCGCGGTGCCGTGCCGATTCCGTCGCGCGCGAACACGGCTTGATCGAGCGTGCGGCGCTTGGCGCGCGCCACGTCGTCTTCGGAAACGCCCTCGCGCAGGATGCGCGCGAGCGTTTCCTCGATCGCGGCTTCGAGCGCGCGCAGATCGGTGCCTTCGCGCGGGCTCGCGAACACCCAGAAGGTCGAGAGATCGAGATTGGCGGAATCGTAGGCGGCGGCGACCCCCGACGCGAGCGGACGGTCGTGGACCAGCGCGCGGGCGAGCGGGCTGGTCGGTCCGCCGCCGACGATCTCGGCGGCCAGATCGAGCGCGTCGGCCATCTCGGCGCCGAGCACGCCGGGCAGCGCGCGGTTGTGCGAGGGCGCGAGCCAAGCGCGCGACCACGACGGCTGGCGCACGCGCGGATCGCGCAACTCGACGCGCCGCGCGGCGACCGCGGGCGGCTCTTGCGCGCGCACGCGCTCGGGCACTGGCTTGCGCGCGATCGGACCGTAGTGCCGCTCGGCGAGCGCGCGGACTTCGTCGGCCGACACGTCGCCCGAAACGATCAGCATGGCGTTGTTGGGCGCGTACCAGCGCGCGTACCAGTCGAGCGCGTCCTGGCGCGACAGCCTCGCGATCTCGTGCTCCCAGCCGATGATCGGCCGCCCGTAGGGATGGTTGGCGAACAAGGCCGCCGCCATCTGCTCGCGCATGCGCGAGGACGGTCGCTGGTCGACGACCTGGCGGCGCTCCTCCAAGACCACGTCGCGCTCCGACAGCACTTCGCGCTCGGCCAGAGTGAGGTTGGCCATGCGGTCGGCCTCGATGCGCATCATCGCGTCGAGCCGGTCGCGCGACACGGACTGGAAATAGGCGGTGTAGTCGTGGCCGGTGAAGGCGTTGTCGCGCCCGCCATAGCGCGCGACGATGCGGTTGAATTCGCCCGGCGCCAAATTGGTCGTGCCCTTGAACATCAAGTGTTCGAGGAAATGCGCGATCCCCGACACGCCTTGGACTTCGTCGGCGGCGCCCGCCTTGTACCAGACCATCTGGGTGACGATGGGCGCGCGGCGGTTTTCGATCACCACGACCTGCAGGCCGTTGGCGAGTTCGAAGGTCTTGGGCTCGAAGATCTGCGCGCGCGAAGGGTTCGCGCCGATGACGCATGCCAGCAGGAACGCGGCGACGGCGAAAAAGCGGGTCAGAACAGCCCCTCGAGCCAGCCGCGCTGGCGGCGGCGCACGATGGCGACCGAGCCTTCGGTGGCCGGGCGTCCCGTGGCCGAGGCTTCACGCAGGCGCTGGGATTCGCGCTGCGCGTCGAGTTCCTGGCCTTGCGCGGGATCGCGCTGCTGCCAGAACAGCAGACGGTCGACGAAGGAGCGGTCGGCTTCGGCCAATTGCGCGCTCTCGCGGTCGATC
>JAMNXK010000362.1 GCA_023653245.1 Tagaea sp. | reverse complement strand
CGCGGCGCCGATCGCGCGCCGAGAGGGGACCTAACGGTCCGGTTCGCTGGAATAGACCAGCCGCAGCGAAACGCCGCGCGCGAAAGCCAAGAACGATTCAAGACGCGAAGACATGATACCGACCTCGATACGATGGCCCTGGGATAGAGGGGCGCGCGCACCGGGTCAATCGAACCTACGCCAAGCCCTTGGCGGCATTGGAAAGAGGGGAAATCGCGCGCCGTGACGGTCTTGTGACGGATCGGCAACCCGTTGAGGGCCCGGGCGAATCTCCGCGCGGCCGGAAATTCCGTTGCACCCTCAACGCGCTAAGCCATGGCGTCTCGCCGTTTTTGCGGTAAGTTCGCGCCCGATGGATGGAACCGCCGCCAAACTCGATCTCGGGGTCAAGCTCCCGGGCTTGCGCCTGCAGGGCATCACCCATGCCTTTGGCGCCAAGAAAGCGGTCGACGACGTGTCGATCGCCGTCGAGCCGGGGCAGCTCGTGTGTCTGCTCGGGCCCTCGGGTTGCGGCAAGACCACGCTGCTGCGCATCGCCGCCGGGCTGGAGCCGCTGCAGAAAGGCTCGGTGGCGCTCGACGGCTGCGCGGTCGCCGAGCCGGGCTATGCCGTGCCGCCCGAGCAGCGCGGTGTCGGCCTGGTGTTCCAGGACTACGCGCTGTTCCCGCATCTGGACGTGACCGGCAACGTCGCCTTCGGCCTGACCAAGCTGTCGGCCGCGGCGCGCGCCGCCCGCGTGGCCGAGACGCTCGCGCAAGTCGGTATGCAGGATTTCGCGCGCGCCTGGCCGCACGAGCTGTCGGGCGGCCAACAGCAGCGCGTGGCCTTGGCGCGCGCTTTGGCGCCCAAGCCCCGCGTCGTGCTGATGGACGAGCCGTTCTCGGGCCTGGATGCGCGGCTGCGCGAAGCCATCCGCGACGACACGCTCCATGTGCTCAAGAAAAGCGGGGCGGCGACGCTGATGGTCACCCACGATCCCGAGGAGGCCATGTTCATGGCCGATCGGATCGCGGTGATGCGCGAGGGGCGGATCGAGCAAGAAGGCCCGCCGGACGCGATCTACGCCAAGCCCGCCACGGCCTTCGTCGCCAAGTTCTTCGGCCAGGTGAACGAGGTCGACGGCGTCGTCGCGGGCGGCCGCGTCGCGACGCCGTTCGGCCGCGTCGCCGCTTCGGGCTGGACGGACGGCGCCAAAGTGAAGGTCGTGATTCGCCCCGAAGGCCTGCGGCTGGCCGGAATTCCCGACACCGCGCCCGAGCCCGCGTGCCCGGCCAAGGTGCTGGCGGCGCGCTTGTTGGGGCGATCGTCCTGGGTGCATTTGTGCTTGGGGCAGGGCGCGGAAGAAGGCCATGCCGAGCATGTGCATTTCCATGCCCGCGTGCCCGGGCGTTATCTGCCGCGCGAAGGCGATATCGTGGCCGTCGATCTCGATCCGGCGCAGGCCTTTATCTTCGCGCCCGGCGACCCCATCTGAGAGGGGCAAAAAGGCCGCCGGGAGCGGTTGCGGCGGGCGGCACTCTCCGCCATACTCCGCCCCCGATTTGGCCCGGCCGCCGGAGGAACGCGAATATCCTCAGCGCTTTAGCGGCCGCAACTCAACCCCTCCATGGGAGCGACTTCGATGGGTATGACGAGCATTTGGCACTGGCTAATCCTGCTGGTGGTCGTGCTGTTGCTGTTCGGCGCGGGCAAGATCCCCAAGCTGATGGGCGACATGGCCTCGGGCATCAAAGCCTTCAAGAAAGGCATGAAGGAAGACGAGGACCAGACCAACTCGGCCGGTGCGGCCGCCGCGAACCCCGCGCAAGTGACCGGTCAAGCGACGACCGCGCAAGCGCAACCCGCCGACAAGCCGAAGGTGTGATCATCTTCGGCTTGGCGGGCGGAGCGGGGGCCGCATGATCGATCTGAGTTGGGGCGAGATCCTGGTGATCGGCGCGGTCGCGGTGATTTTCATCGGACCGAAGGAGCTGCCGGGCGCCTTGCGCGCGGCCGGCAAGTGGATCGGCAAAGCGCGCTTGATGGCGCGCGAGTTCCAGAACAACGTCGACGACATGATCCGCGACGCCGAGCTCGACGAGGTCAAGAAACAGGTCACCACCGCGACGAGCTTCGCCACCGGCGGCATCGGCGGGGCGATCCAGAACGTCGTCGATCCCAAGGGCGATCTGCAGAAGGCGCTCGCACCGCCGGATTTGAGCCTCAATCCGGCGCCCACGCCCGCACCCGCGCCGCCGCCGCAAACGGTCGCCGAGACCGCGCCGCCCGTCGCCGCACCGGCCGAGCCCGCGCCGATCAAACCAGCTTGAGCGAGCGCACGTGAGCAAAGCCGACGACATCGACGACAAGAAGATGCCGCTGTTCGAGCATCTGGTGGAGCTGCGCCAGCGCCTGCTCTATTCGATCCTGGCGTTTCTGGGCGCGTTCATCGTCGCCTATTACTTCCATCAGCCGATCTTCAATTTCCTGATCGAACCGCTCAACAGCGTGTTCGCGGGCCAAGAAGGCCGGCGGATGATCTTCACCGCGCCCACGGAAGCGTTCTTCACCTACATCAAGGTGGCCTTCTTCGCCGCCTGCGCGATCTCGTTCCCGATCGTCGCCAACCAGATCTGGCTGTTCGTCGCCCCGGGCTTGTACCGCAACGAGAAGGACGCGTTCCTGCCGTTCCTGGTCGCAACACCGGTGATGTTCACGGCGGGCTCGTCGCTGCTTTATTTCTTCGTGCTGCCGGTCGCGCTGAAGTTCTTCGCGGGCTTCGAAGTGGCGCCCGAGGAAGGCCATCTGGCCATCCAGCTCGAAACCAAGATGAGCGAGTATCTCTCGTTCGTGATGACGCTGATTTTCGCCTTCGGCATCAGCTTCCAGTTGCCCGTGTTGCTGCTGCTGCTGGTGCGCGTGGGCATCCTGTCGGCCGAGACGCTGGCGACCAAGCGCCGCTACGCGGTCGTGGGCTGCGTGGCGTTCGCGGGCATCGTCACGCCGCCCGACGTGTTCAGCCAGCTCTCGCTCGCCGTGCCGATGTATCTGCTCTACGAGGCGTCGGTATGGATCGGGCGCTGGATGGAGAAGGCGAAGCTCGTCCGCGAAGCCAAGGAAGAGGCCGCCGACAGCGAAGCGACGGGCGCGGCCGAGCCCGCGGCCGCACCCGCCACGGCCGCCGCCGCCGGCGGCGTGGTGGCCGCCACGAGCGAGACCGATTTCAACCATTCGCGCTGAAACCCGGGGAGGGGCCATGGCCGCGCCGCGCAAAGTGATCGTCACCTGCGCGGTGACGGGCGCCATCCACACCCCGTCGATGTCGCCGCATCTGCCGGTGACGCCGGCGCAGATCGCGCAAGCCGCGATCGAAGCCGCGCAAGCCGGGGCGGCGATCGTCCATCTGCACGCGCGCGATCCGGTCACCGGCAAGCCCGATCAGCGCCCCGAGGCGTTCGAGCCCTTCCTCAAGGTCATCAAGCAATCTTCGGATTGCGTGGTGAACATCACCACCGGCGGCTCGCCCGCGATGACCGTCGAAGAACGCCTGCGCCCGGCCGCGCATTTCAAGCCGGAAGTCGCGAGCTTGAACATGGGCACGATGAATTTCGGCCTCTACCCGATGCTCGAGCGCTTCAAGGACTTCAAGCACGAGTGGGAGCGGCCTTATCTGGAAGCCTCGCGGTCCGGATTCTTCAAGAACACGTTCGCCGACATCGAAAACATCCTGCGCACCTGTGCCGACAACGGCACGCGTTTCGAGATCGAGTGCTACGACATCGGGCATCTCTACACGCTGGCGCATTTCGTCGAGCGCAAGATCGTCGCGCCGCCGCTCTT
>JAMNXK010000361.1 GCA_023653245.1 Tagaea sp. | reverse complement strand
GGCATGCCCGGCCGCGGCCTGCCCGGCCGCGGGCCCGCGCGCCCCGCCCCGCGCGCGCCCGAAGGCGGACGCGAGGACAAGAACCGCCGCCAGCAAGGCAAGATGTCGGTCCAGCAAGCGCTGGACGACGAAGAGACGATCCGCGTGCGTTCGCTCGCCGCGATGAAACGCGCGCGCGAAAAGGAAAAGGCGCGCCTGGCCGCGCAAGGCCCGCAAGCCAAGCAAGTCCGCGAAGTCGTGGTGCCCGAGGCGATCACGGTCCAAGAGCTCGCCAACCGCATGGCCGAGCGTTCGGTCGACGTCATCAAGTCGCTGATGAAGATGGGCGTGATGGCGACGATCCATCATCCGCTCGACGCGGACACGGCCGAGCTCATCGTCGGCGAATTCGGCCACAAGGTGAAGCGCGTGGCCGAATCGGACGTCGAGATCGGCCTGTCGGGCGACACCGACGCCGACGAGGCGCTGGTGCCGCGCGCGCCGGTGGTCACGGTCATGGGCCATGTCGACCACGGCAAGACGTCGCTGCTCGACGCCTTGCGCGCGACCGACGTCGCCAAGCACGAGGCCGGCGGCATCACCCAGCATATCGGCGCCTACAAGGTGACGCTCAAATCGGGCGCCGCGATCACGTTCCTCGACACGCCCGGCCACGAAGCCTTCACGGCCATGCGCGCGCGCGGCGCCAAGGTGACCGACATCGTCATCCTGGTCGTCGCCGCCGACGACGGTATCCAGCCCCAGACGATCGAAGCCATCGCCCACGCCAAGGCGGCGCAAGTGCCGATGATCGTGGCGATCAACAAGGTCGACAAGGGCGACGCCAATCCCGATCGCGTGCGCACCGATCTGTTGCAGCACGACGTGGCCCTCGAAGGCCATGGCGGCGACGTGCTCGGCGTCGAGGTTTCGGCCAAGACCGGCCTCGGCCTCGACAAGCTCGAGGAAGCGATCCTGCTGCAGAGCGAAATCCTCGATCTGCGCGCCAATCCCGGGCGCGGCGCGCAAGGGGCGATCGTCGAAGCGAAACTCGAGCGCGGCCGCGGTTCGGTCGCGACCGTGCTCGTGCAGAAGGGCACGCTCAAAGTCGGCGACATCTTCGTGGCCGGCGAGGAATGGGGCCGCGTGCGCGCGCTGCTCGACGATCGCGGCCGCCCGGTCGATTCGGCCGGACCGTCCACGCCCGTCGAAGTGCTGGGCCTGACCGGCACGCCGCAAGCCGGCGACGATTTCCAAGTCGTCGAGAACGAGGGCCGCGCGCGCGAAGTGACCGAATTCCGCAAACGCCGCACGCGCGAACAGACCGCCACCGCGCGCGCGCGCGGCACGCTCGAGCAGATGTTCGTCAAGATCCAGCAAGGCGAAGCCAAGGAATTGGCCGTCGTGGTCAAGACCGACGTGCAAGGCTCGCTCGAAGCGATCTCCGCCTCGCTCGCCAAGCTCAAGACCGACGAGGTCTCGGTACGGCTGCTGCACGGTGCCGTGGGCGGCATCACCGAAGGCGACGTGGCGCTGGCCAAAGCGAGCGAAGGTTTGATCGTCGGCTTCAACGTGCGCGCCAATCCCCAGGCGCGCGAGATGGCCAAGCGCGATGGGATCGAGATCCGCTACTACTCGATCATCTACAACGTGCTCGACGACGTGAAGGCGGCACTCTCGGGCCTGCTGGCGCCGACCTTGCGCGAGAAGTTCCTGGGCAACGCCGAAATCCGCCAGGTCTTCGACGTGTCGAAGGCCGGCAAGGTCGCGGGCTGCCGCGTGGTCGAAGGCATGGTCAAGCGCGGCGCCAAAGTGCGCTTGCTGCGCGACCAGACGGTCATCCACGAAGGCACGCTCAAGACCTTGCGCCGCTTCAAGGAGGAAGTGCGCGAGGTCCAGGAAGGCTACGAATGCGGCATGGCCTTCGAGAATTACGAGGACATCCGCGAGGGCGACCTCATCGAATGCTTCGAGGTCGAGGAAGTCGCGCGCACGATTTGAGCGCGCTCACTCGATCCTGACCAGCCGCCGGGCGATCCAGCCCGTGCGGCCGGACGCCGGCACGGCGAGCAGCAGCCAATCGGCCGCTTCGTCGATCACGATCGCCTGATGCGCGCCCGCCGCCAGCTGGCCCGCGGTCGCGCAATTGGTGCCCGCGCATCGGCGCAAATTGACGTTCCCCTGACCTTGCACGAGCACGCGGCGCGGATTGGGCGCTTCGGCGGGCGGCGCGCGCAGCCGCGCGGGCCCGCGCAACACCGGCGCTTCGCCGCCGGCGGGGGCGAGGCTCAGCGCGCGCGCGCCGTCGAGCGGGACGGCGAATTGGAACGGTCCGACCGGGCCCCAGACCTCAATTCGCGGCTCGGCGCAGCGCGGTAAATGCTTGACCGCCACGCGCGCGCGCCAGCCCGAGGCGAAAAGATTCGGGTGCACGGTTTCGGCGACGTCGGGCCGCGCGAGATCGACCGCCGGCGTCGCCACGACGCGCCCGCACACCGCGACGACCACGAAGCGCGCGCGCAGGCCCAGATCGACATCGCCCGCCCAGCCGCCCAATTCGAGCACGTCGGCGTCGGTCAGCGGCCGCTCGGGCAAGGCTTGTCCGCCGGCCAGCGCCACGCCGTCGATCCACCCGAAGCCGCCGCCGGCGCGCCGCCAATCGGCGAGCGGGTAGGCGGCCTCAGCGCTGTCCACATCGGCCGCGGGCGGGCGCGGCGGCGGTGTTGTCGCGGTTGCGCCCGGCGCGGTGGCGGGCGCGCGCGCGGCCGGCGGCGCGTCGACATCGGGCTGGAACGTCACCAGCAGGCTGGCGGCGGCGGCACCCAGAAGGAGCGCGATCGCCAACCCCAGCCAAATCGTCCCGCTGCGCATCTCAATCCAGATACCGGCCGGCGTCGATCCCATACGATGCGGCCAGATCCTCGAGCAGCTTCCAGGTTCCCGGATCCACGGGCAGCGCGTTCGCGCGCGCGCGGCGCGCTTCGAGCTCGGGCTCGCCGGGGAGCTTCACCGCTTCGCCGCCGCGCGGCGGGCTGGCTTTGAGCCAGGCCTCCAACCGGCCGGCTTCGGCCGTCATCGTGTCGCGCGTGCCGAACGCGTCGGGATCGATCGCGACGGCGACGCAATTGTTGACGATGCGCTTTTCGGCCGGCGTCAGCGTGGCGATGGTCATGCCGCCGGCCAGAGCGCCCGCGAACAACTCCAGCATGGCGGAGATCGCGTAGCCCTTGTGCGCGCCCATGGTCAGCAAGGCGCCCATCGGATCGCGGAACATGGTCGCGGGATCGGTGCTCTCCGCGCCGGCCGCGTCGATGACCTGACCGCGCGGGATCGCCTCGCCCTTGTTGAGCGCCACGCGCACCTTGCCCACCGCGACGACGCTGGTCGCCATGTCGGCGACCACCGGCGGCAGGCCGGTCCGCGGGAAGCCCAAACAGATCGGATTGGTGCCCAGGCGCGCGTCGCGCCCGTTATGCGGGGCGACCTTCGCGTCCACGCCCACGACATCGACCAGGAAGATCGACGCGAAGCCTTGCGCGGCCGCGCGCTCGGCCCACGCGCCGATGCGCCCGATATGGTGGGTGTTGCGCAAGGCGAGCACGGCGGCGCCGGCCTTCTTGGCTTTGGCGCAGAGCAGATCGGTGGCTTGGGCCATGATCGTCTGGCCGTAGCCGCGATTGCCGTCGATCACGAGCGTGGCGGCGGTTTCGGCGACGATCGTGGGCGCGGCACCCAGCGCCATCGTGCCCGCGCGCACCATGTCGAGATAGAGCGGCAGCATCGAAACGCCGTGCGAATCGTGGCCGGTGAGATTGGCGTCGACCAGATTCTCGGCCAGACCTT
>JAMNXK010000360.1 GCA_023653245.1 Tagaea sp. | reverse complement strand
TCGCAGGACCGGGAGATTTCGCGCGCCGATTTTCCGAACCGTCCGGAGGCCAAGTGCCATGCCGTTCCAGCAAAGAAGTGACGATCCCACACGCCGTTTCCTCGTCCGCGCCGAACCGCTCGTCGGTTTGCCGTCCCGCGTGCTCGGCGAATTCGCCAAACGCGATCTGCTGCCCGATCTGTTCGAAGCCCGCGTGGCGGGCGGCGAGCTCGATCTGAGGGTCGATTGCCGCGGGCTCGACGACGGCGCCGCCGCCCATGTCGCGCTGGTCGTCGCGAATTTCCCCGGCGTGCGCGAGGCGCGTCTTCTTCCCACCCGCCTGACCGCCGCCGCCTGAGAGTTCCGCCATGACCACCGACTACAAAACCACCGTCTTCCTGCCCAAGTCCGACTTCCCCATGCGCGGGGAATTGCCCAAGCGCGAACCCGCCATCCTGGCGCGCTGGGCGAAGATGGATCTCTATCGCCGCCAGCGCGACGCTTCCAAGGCGCGCGAGAAATTCGTGCTGCACGACGGCCCGCCTTACGCCAACGGCCATCTGCATATCGGCCACGCGCTCAACAAAATCCTCAAGGACGCGATCAACCGCGGCCAGCAGATGCTCGGCAAGGACGCAGATTACGTGCCCGGCTGGGACTGCCACGGCCTGCCGATCGAATGGAAGATCGAGGAGGAGTACCGCGCCAAGGGCAAGGACAAGGACGCGGTCGACGTCGTCGAGTTCCGCCGCGAGTGCCGCGACTTCGCCGCCAAATGGATCGACATCCAGCGCGAGGAGTTCAAGCGCCTGGGCGTGATCGGCGACTGGGCCAATCCCTATTCGACCATGTCCTACGCCGCCGAAGCGCAGATCGCGCGCGAGATCGCGAAATTCGCGATGAACGGCGGGCTCTATCGCGGCTCGAAGCCGGTGATGTGGTCGGTCGTCGAGAAGACGGCACTCGCCGAGGCCGAGATCGAGTATCACGAGCATCGCAGCTCGACGATCCACGCGGCCTTTCCGATCGTCACACCGCGCAACCCGCGCCATGCCGGCGCCTCGATCGTGATCTGGACGACCACGCCCTGGACGATCCCCGGCAACCGCGCGCTCGCCGCCGGGGCGGAGATCGACTACGACCTGCTGACGGTCACGTCCGTCCATCCCGATTCGAAAGTGAAGCCGGGCGCGCGGCTCATCGTCGCCAAGGCGCTGACCACCGAGTTCGTCGAAGCGGCCAAGATCGCCGAAGTCGACGTGTCGATGGACGACCGCGCGACGGGCGCCGAGCTCGAAGGCACGATCTGCGCCCATCCTTTGCGCGACGCCGATCCCTATTACGGCTTCGACGTGACGGTCTTCACCGGCGATTTCGTCACCACCGAAGCCGGCACCGGTTTCGTGCACATCGCCCCCGGCCACGGGGCGGACGACTACGAACTGGGCATGAAGAACGGCGTGGAAGTGCCGCAGACCGTCGCCGCCGACGGGGCGTATTACCCGCATGTGGCGCTGTTCGCCGGCAAGCGCGTCTACACGCCGCAAGGCAAGCCGGGCGACGCGAACAAAGCGGTGATCCAAGCGCTCGACGCGAGCGGAAACCTGCTCGCCAGCGGCTATTTGCAACATTCCTACCCGCACTCGTGGCGCTCGAAAGCGCCGCTGATCTTCCGCAACACGCCGCAATGGTTCATCTCGATGTCGACCAACGGCCTGCGCGAGAAGGCGCTGGCGGCGATCGACGCGACGGATTGGTTCCCCGCGTCGGGCGAGAACCGCATCCGCGCGATGATCGAGCAGCGCCCGGATTGGTGCATCTCGCGCCAGCGCGCCTGGGGCGTGCCGATCGCGGTGTTCGTCGAAAAGAAAACCGGCCAGCTGCTGCGCGACGAAGCGGTGTTCGAGCGCATCGCCCGCGCTTTCGAGGCCGAAGGGGCCGATGCGTGGTACGCCTCGCCGCCCGCGCGCTTCCTCGGCAACGGCCGCGACCCCGACGACTACGAGCAGGTCAAGGACGTGATCGACGTGTGGTTCGATTCGGGATCGACCCACGCCTTCACCCTCGAAGAACCGGGCAAGGCGGCCGGCTGGAACCTCCAATGGCCGGCCTCGCTCTATCTCGAAGGCTCGGACCAGCATCGCGGCTGGTTCCATTCCTCGCTGCTCGAAGCCTGCGGCACGCGGGGCGTAGCACCCTACGAAGCCGTGCTCACCCACGGCTTCGTGCTCGACGAGCAGGGCCGCAAAATGTCCAAGTCGCTGGGCAACGTCACCGCCCCGCAGCAGGTGATCGAGCAATACGGCGCCGACATCCTGCGGCTTTGGGTCGTCGCGTCGGACTATTCGGAAGACCTGCGCATCGGGCCCGAAATCCTCAAGCAGCAGGCCGAGTATTACCGGCGCTTGCGCAACACGCTGCGTTATCTGCTGGGGGCGCTCGACGGCTTCGCGGAATCGGAGAAAGTGCCGTTCGCCGAGATGCCCGAACTCGAGCGATTGGTTCTGCACCGCTTGCGCGAGCTCGACACGCTGCTGCGCGCGTGCCTGGCGACGCACGATTTCACGCGCTTCTACGTGGCCCTGCACAATTTCTGCGCGGTGGATCTCTCGGCCTTCTATTTCGACATCCGCAAGGACGCGCTCTATTGCGACGCGCCGGCGAGCTTGCGCCGGCGCGCGACGCGCACCGTGATGGACGTCGCGTTCGATTGCCTGGCGAAGTGGCTGGCGCCGGTGCTGTGCTTCACGGCCGAGGAAGCGTGGCTGTCGCGCCATCCGAGCGAGGACGGCTCGGTGCATCTCCAGCTCTTCCCCGAAACGCCGGCCGCGTGGGCCGACGACGCGCTGGCCGAGAAATGGGCGAAGATCCGCGAGCTGCGCCGCGTCGTCACGGGGGCGATCGAACTGGCGCGCGCCGACAAGAAGATCGGCTCGTCGCTGCAGGCGGCCCCGGTGCTCCATCTCGACGCGACGGACGTCTATGCGGGCCTGTCCAAAGCGATCTGGGACGAGGTGTTGATCGTCTCCGACCATACGCTCGCCAGCGGTGCTGCGCCCGAGGGCGCGTTCCGCCATGACGAAACGCCGGGCGTGGCGGTGCGCGTGGAAAGCGCGGCGGGTCACAAATGCGAGCGCTGCTGGAAGGTGCTGCCCGAAGTGGGCTCGCTTGGCGCGCGCCCGACCTTGTGCGTGCGCTGCGCCGGCGCGGTGGAGTGAGCCTCGATGACGCCGCGCGAGAATCTCACCAAGGGTTTGCTGCTGGCCGGCGCGGTTTTGGCGCTCGACCAGGCGGTCAAATACGCGATGTATGTCTATCTCATCCTCGGCTTCCGGCCGTCGGTCGAGGTGACTTCGTTCTTCAATCTGGTCGTGGTGTGGAATTACGGCGTCAGTTTCGGCATGTTCAACTCGGGGTCGTCCGAGGCGGCCTATATCTTCGTGGGCTTGGCGCTGGCCATCGTCGCGGCATTGGGCGTGTGGCTCGCCCGGGCCGAGAACGGCTGGATTCGCGTGGCTTTGGGCCTGGTTATCGGCGGGGCGATCGGCAATGTGGTCGATCGGCTGAACTATGGCGCGGTGTTCGACTTCTTCGATTTCCACGCTTTCGGCTGGCATTGGCCGGCATTCAACGTCGCCGACGCGGCCATAACCTGCGGCGTGGCCTGCTTGTTTTGGGATGCTTTTGCGGCCGGCCGAAAATCGGGTAAAATGGGCGTATGATCCGACTCCCCTCTCTTTCCCGTCTGCTCATGGCTTCCCTGGCGGGCGCGGTCGCGCTCGGTTTGGGCGCGTGCGCCGACACGCGCAAGGCCATCGGCTGGGACAAAGTCTCGCCCGACGAGTTCCGC
>JAMNXK010000359.1 GCA_023653245.1 Tagaea sp. | reverse complement strand
CGCGCCGACTACGCCGCCGTCCTCGCGCGGCTGCACGAGATCCCGCCGCTCGACGCGGCGAGGATGTCGCTGGCGCGGCGCTACGCCCACGCGACCTTCGAGTTGCGGCCGGTGCGCTTCGAGAGTTTCGGCCTCGCGTTCGACGCCCGGTCCTTCGGCGTCGCGGAGCGCTCGATGGACGTTCGTCTGCCGAATCCGGCGGCGCAAGGCTTTTGCAGCGAGCCGGACGTCGCGCGCTTGCTCGACTGGCTGACCCGCCGAAACGCCGCCGATCTCCTCAGGCGCGAGATCGCCCCCTTCCCTGCCACCGGTGCCGCATGACTCCGACCCCCGAGACACCCCGCGAACTCGTTTGGACTCCCGAGCTGGTCGCGCGTTTCTGGGATTGGCAGAGTCGCTTCCCCGAGAACTACTTCGCCCATCAGTATGGGGCCGGAATCGCCGCGCGCGCCGCCGGGCACTTTGCGGCCGCCCGATCGATCCTGGACTTCGGGTGCGGGACCGGGGTTTTCGTGGCGCGCTTGCTCGCAACGACCGGCGCGCGCGTTTCGGGAGCCGATCTGTCGACGCGTTCGCTGGAAGCGACGCGGCGGTTGAACGCCGCCCATCCGAACTTCGGTGGCGCTCATCGCGTCGATGCGCTCGTGAGCGACGGCGCGGGCTTCGACGCGATCACCTTGCTGGAGACGGTCGAACATCTCTACGACGACGATCTGGAGCGCGCCGTCGATCTGGTTTGGCGGCTCGCGGCGCCGGGCGCGCGGATCGTCATAACGACGCCGAACGACGAGGATCTTTCGCGGCAGGCTGTCTATTGTCCCGTGTCCGACGTGACCTTCCACCGCTGGCAACATGTGCGGAGCTGGACGGCGCCCGGCCTCGCGGCGTTCATGTCCGCGCGTAGGTTCCGACCGCTGGAAATCTCGCCGACGGATCTGATCGTCGGTCCGCGCCGCTATCGCGCGCACGCCGCTTGGCGCCGAATCGTCGGGCGGCCGCCGGCGACGCCCCACCTCTTCGCGGTCTTCGAGCGGATCGGCTGACCGGGAGATGCCGCTACTGCTTGACAAGTTCTGCGAACACGGCGGCGTAGGCGCGGGCCTGGATGTCGAGGGCGTACTCCGCCTCGGCGACCGCGCGCGCTTGGCGCCCCAGCCGCGCCGCAAGATCGCCATCCGTCAGGATCGCGCGCAACGCGGCGGCGAAGGCCGCCGCGTCGCCGAGCGGCGCCACGTAGCCCGTGCGCCCGTCGCGCACCATGTCGGGAATGCCGCCCACCCGCGTGCCGACGACGGGCGTGCCGCAAGCGAGCGCTTCGAGCACCGTGTTGGGCAGGTTGTCCTGCGCCGAGGCGATGGCGAACGCATCCGCCGCGCGATAGGCGAGCGCCATGCGCGTCTCGTCGCCGATCGCGCCGAGCGCGACATGACGGACCGGCGCATCGATCGCCGCGCCTTCGCCGACGCCGAGCAGGACCAGATCGGGCAGGTCGGCGAGAAGACGCAAGGCGTCGAGGACGCGCGCCATGCCCTTGCGCGCGTTGTCCACGCGATGGGCGACGAACAGCACGACGCGCGCGTCGTGCGGCACGCCGAGCGCGGCGCGCGCGCGCGCCTTGTCGCCGGGCGCGTAGACGGAAAGATCGAGCCCGTAGGGGATCGTGTCGATCTGGAAGCGGCCGAGCGCGGCGCTGCGCCCGGCCTCTTGCGCGAGCCAACGGCTCGGCGCGACGACGCGCAGACGCGCCGGGTCGGCGCGCGCGAAGGCGGCGACCTTGCGCGCCAGAATGCGCGCGGAGAGATCGCCGGCCGCGCGCGCGCCCAATTGCGGGCAGGCGCCGCAAGCCGCGGCGAACCGGCCGCAGCTTTCGTCGTAGTGGCAGCCGCCGGTGAACATGTTCATGTCGTGCAGCGTGAGGACCACGGGCCGGCGCGCGCCGCACAAGGCGGCGAGCGCGCGACTGTCGAAGTAGCCCGCGACCCAATGCAGATTGAGCGCGTCGAATTCTTCGAGCCCGCGCAAGGCGGCACGGCCGGGCGGCCAGGGATCGGGCGAAAACATCTCGTGGCCCGAGGGGCGGCCGGGCGCCTGCACGCGGGCGAACCACCACGAGCGCGCATGGGCTTCGAGAACGCGCGCGGCGCGCGCGGCCGCGCTCTCGCCCCGTTCATGCGCGATCACATCGGGATCCGGATCGCGCTTGGCGAGCACGCGCATGCGCGCGGGATGATCGATCGTGCGCAGGCCGCGATAAAGCCGATGCGCCGAACGCGCCGCCCCCCCGGCGAGATCGGCCGAGCTGACCACGGCCACGCTGGGTTTCGCGTCCATCAGGAGTTTCTCCCATGAGTTCCGGCGACGTCGTCTTGGTGACCGGCGGGGCGGGCTATATCGGCGCGCACGCCTGCAAGGCGCTGGCGCGCGCGGGCCTCCGTCCGGTGACCCTCGACGATCTGTCGACCGGCCATCGTGAGGCCGTGCGGTGGGGCCCGCTGGAGATCGGCGACGTGGCCGATCGCGTCTTCGTGGACGATGCGATCGCCCGGCACCGGCCGTCTTGCGTCATGCATTTCGCCGCGCGCGCGTATGTCGGCGAGTCGGTCGCCGACCCGGCGCGATACTACGCCGCCAACGTGATCGGCACCTTGGCCCTGCTCGACGCCATGCGCGCCCGAGGTTTGCGCCGAATCGTATTCTCCAGCAGCTGCGCCGTTTACGGCGCGCCCGCGCGCGTGCCCATCGACGAACGCGCCCCGGCGGCGCCGATCAATCCCTACGGCCGCACCAAGCTGATCGCCGAGTGGGCGCTGGCCGACCACGCCGCGGCCTATGGGCTGGCGTGGATCGCATTGCGCTACTTCAACGCGGCCGGGGCCGATCCCGAAGGGGAGATCGGCGAGGATCACGATCCCGAGCCGCATCTGATTCCTCTGGCGTTGCGCGCGGCGCTGCCCGGCGGCGCGGCCTTGCGAATCATGGGCACCGACTACGACACGCCGGACGGCACGGCGATCCGCGACTACGTTCACGTCGCCGATCTGGCCGAGGCGCATGTGGCGGCGGTGCGCCATCTCGCGCGCGGCGGCGAGAGCGGGAGTTTCAATGTCGGCGCCGAACGCGGCCATTCGGTCCGCGAGATCGTGGCGGCGGCGGCACGCGTCACCGGCCGCGCGCCGGCCGTCGAGAACGCGCCGCGCCGCGCGGGCGACCCGCCGCGTCTGATCGCCGATGCGCGCCGCGCGCGCGAGATCCTCGGCTTCGCGCCGCGCCGCTCCGCCGGGATCGACGAGATCGTCGCCGATTCGTGGCGCTGGATCGCGCGCCGGCACAACGCGGGCTGAGCGCGGCTCACGCATTCCGGGGCCGCCGGTAGGGAACGAAGCGCGACCGACCGCGCAATCGCCGGCGGATCAAGGGATAAGCGAGCGCCGGATTCAGCGCGGCGCCGCGCGCGACGCATCGTGCGGCATTCGCCCATTCTCCGCGCCGCGCCAAGGCCATGCTATTGACCACCGCGCGCAGCGCGTGATGCTCGCGCAGCGCGGCGCGTTCGGACGGCGAAAGATCGTCGCGCGTCAGAAACGCCTCGACCACCCGCAAAGTCAGGTCCGTGCCGCGCCAGAGATTTCGCTGCGCCGGGTCCATCGACAACGAGCCCGCATGCGTGCGGTAGAAATAGACGAAATCGCCGAGATAGGCCGCGCGCGGGGCGGCGTGGGCCAAGCGCAGCATGAAGTCGTTGTCCGACCCCAGCGGGTAAGCGAGATCGAAAGGCAGAAAGCGCGCCATCGTTTCGCGGCGAAGAAAACGCGCGTTGATCGCCGGGCCCCAGATCGCCAT
>JAMNXK010000358.1 GCA_023653245.1 Tagaea sp. | reverse complement strand
GCGAACCAGACCGGCAGGATCCAGCTCATGGTTTCGATCACAGCCGGGTCTCCGTCGCGGCTTTCGGCACCGGCCCGCGCACGGCCTCGAGAATCTGCGCCGCCGCCTGCGCGAACACCGCCGCCGCGGCGATCGGCACGGGGATGTAGAGCAACGCCGCCGACAGCGGCACGCTGATCCAGCTGACGTCGAGATTGCGCTCGACGAGCACCGGACCGTAGAGCAGCATCGCGACCGCGAGCGCCATCACGAAAAGCTGGATGGCGATCTCGGCCGCCCGGCGCGGCCCCTCGGGCAAGCGATCGACGAACACGTCGATACGGATATGGGCGCGTTTGCGCGCGGCCAGGATCCAGCCGGTGAACCCGGTCCACACCAACAGATACTGCGCGGCCTCGTCGGTCCAGGGAATGGGCGCGCCGAGCTGGCGCGACACCACGCCCGCGACCACGCACGCCAGCAGCGCCATCAGCAACAGGAAAGCCGCGGCGCGCGTACCCGTATCGGCCGCGCGCCGCAACGTCTCGATCACAGCGCGCGCAACGCGTCGAACGTGCCCGCCCCCCACACTTGCGCGAAGCGCTGGGGCACGCGCGCCAGCACCGGCTCGCGCCACGCCGCGACGTCGGGCTGGATCACCGTCATGCCCGCCTGGCGCAGCGTGGCGACGAGGCCGGCTTCCTGGCGCAGCAGCTCCTCGTCCTGCCACTTGGCACCGTTGTCGATCGCCGTCTGCAGGATCGCGCGATCGGCGTCGCGAAGCCCGCGCCAGAAATTCTCGTTCACGATCACCAGGCGCGGCGTGATGATGTGCTCGGTCAGCACCAGGAACTTCTGCACCTCGAAGAACTTGCCGCTCTGGATCGTGGGCAGCGGATTCTCCTGCCCATCGACCGCACCTTGGTTGAGGGCGAGATAGAGCTCGTTGAAGTTCACCGGGGTGGCGACCGCCCCCCAGGCCTCGGCCATCGCGCGGAACACGTCCACGGGCGGCACGCGCAGCTTGAATCCGGCCATGTCGGCGGGCGAGCGGACCTGCTTGCTGCCGGTCGTCAAATGCCGCTTGCCGTAATAGGTGACGGCGGCCAGACGCATCGAGCGGCGCGCGACCAGATCGTCGTTCATGCGCCGGAATTGCGGTGCCGCGGCCGCCTTGGCCATGTGGGCCGCGTCGCGCCACAGATAGGGCGCTTCGATCACCGACAAAGCGGGCAGCAACGCCGCGAGCGCGCCCGCCCCGTCGGTGGTCATCTGCAAGGCGCCGGCCGACACCGCCTCCATCATGTCGCGCCCCGAGCCGAGCTGGCCGTTGGGGAAGGACTGGACCGCGATGCGGCCCGACGTCTTCTCGCGCACCTCGCTGGCGATGCGGTCGATCATCTGGACTTGCGGATGCGAGGGCGCGAGCATTTCGCCCCAGCGGATGGCGGTGGCTTGCGCGCGCGGAATGGACGGTGCCGCCAGCAGGGTGGCGGTGCCGAGCAGCAGCGAGCGGCGTGCGAGTTTGGACATGTTGGTTTCCCCCTTTTTTAGGTTTTCTAGGCGCCTTTGACGCCGCCGGCGGTGAGCCCGCCGACGCTTTCGGTTGGATGAAGATCGGCGGAGCAGTCGCGCGGGGATCGGATCGGCGAAACCTCGATCGTCCGGCCCTGGAAGCGGCGCCAATCGACGGCGCCCGGCTGAGCGAACGGCGATTTCGTGTTGAGCATCGGCGAAGCGAGCGCGCCTAGGCGGCCCCCCTCATCAAACTCCCGCGCGTCGTTCCGGTTTTCATGGCGTCGCTCCCCTTTGGTTTTTCGGTTGGCGGAAAGTCAGGCGGCTCGAAGCGGTTACGGCGAGATACCGATCGCGCGGTTGCGCGCGTCCTGGATATGGGCGCCCAAAGCGGCTTGCGCGCCGGCGACGTCGCGCGCGCGCATGCGCTCGACGATCCCGAGATGCTCGCGCATCACGGCCTCGACGCGGCCCGGATCGAGCCGCACTTCGGCCTGGCGGATGAGGCGGATCTTGATCGAATTGACCCGATAGGCCGAGGAGACGATGTCGTTGCCCAGCCAATCGACGACCGTGTCGTGCATGTCCCAATCGACGATCTGGGCGCGGCGGATGATCTCGGGCGTGATGCGCTTGCGCGCGTCTTTGAGGACGCGCTCGTGCGCTTCCTTCAGACGCGCGATCTCCGCGTCGGGCGCTTCGCGCACGAACACGGCGACCGCCTCGCGCTCCATCATCAGGCGGAATTGGAACGCGTTCTTGATCAGACTCAGATCGACATGCGCGACCTGCATGCCGCGCTGGGGCACGGTCACGATCAGGCCTTCGGCCTCCAGCCGCGGCACCAATTCGCGGATGGCGCCCAGCGGCAAGCCGGTGATCTCGACCAGCTCGCGCTGCGAGACGAACTGGCCCGGCACGATCTCGCGCGCCAGCAAGCGATCGGTGAACGCGGTATAGGCGCGTTCGCGCAGCTTCGGCGTTTCGGTCCCCGCCTCGGCCATCACGCGGCCTTGGCCCCTTGGGCGGCATCGAAGCGCGCGGCCAGCGCGCGCACGCGCGCCTCGTCGAGCTCGACCACGGGTGCGCGCATGCGCAGCCATTCGGGATCGCGTTCGCGATGCGCGATCAGCGCCTTGACCGCCGGCATGAAGGGATCGGCGACGATCGCGGACACGCAGGCTTCGATGCGCGGATCGTCCTTGCCCTCCCACGCCGCCGGGCGCAGCAAATCGGGGCGGAGATTGGCCAGCCCGCAGATCGAGCCAGATCCGCCTTCGCGCACCGCGCGCGCCAGCAGGCGCTCGTCGCCGACCAGAATCTGCAGATCTTTGTGCGCGTCGATGAACGATTTGGCCGAGTCCCAGCTGCCGGTCGAATCCTTGATGCCGATCACCGCGCCCGGAAATTCATTGCGCAGCCGCGTCAGCGCTTCGGCCGAGAAGCCCACGCGGGTCATGCTCGGGATGTGATAGATCAAGACGTCGCGCAAGCGCGGGCCCAAGCGCTCGAACACGCCGGCGAACCAGCGGAACACGCCCTCCGCCGAGGGTTCGGGGAAATAGAAGGGCGGCGTCATCAGCAGCGCGCGGACGCCGTGGTCGTAGCCCGCGTTCGCCTGCTTGACCGATTCGCCGATCGTCGCCGCGGTGACGCCCGCGATCACCCGCTTGCCCAGATCGAAGCCCGCGCCGGTCAAGGCGCCCAAGGCGGCGTGGCGCTCGGACACGTCGAGCGACGCGCCCTCGCCCGTGGTGCCGAACATCGTCACGCCGTCGCAGCCATTGGCGAGCACCCATTTGGCTTGCGCGAGCGTGCGCGGCAGATCGACGGCGCCGTCCGGCCGGAAGGCGGTCGACAGCGCGCAAGACAGGCCGATGCGCGGACCGATTTTCGTGACTGACATGAAAGGCGCCCCCCGGCGCGGTATGCTTCTTGGGGCGGGATGTTGACCCGCCGCCTTCGCTTCGTCAATGGTAACATGTCAGCCGGGTGAAAGATCGATGGACGCGCGCATCCTGGGCAAAAGCGGGATTTCGACCACGGTGCTGGGCTTCGGCACCGCGCCGCTGGGCGATCTCTACGCGGCGAACGACGAGGCCACCGCCATCGCGACGATCGAGGCGGCTTTGCGCGGCGGGCTGGGATTGTTCGACACGTCCCCGCTTTACGGGCACGGTCTCGCCGAGCTGCGCCTGGGCGCCGCCTTGCGCCGCGTGCCGGGCGCCAAGCCGGCCCTGTCGACCAAGGTCGGCCGGGTGATGGAGCCGCGAAGCCCGCGCGGCGACGGCTCGGGCTACGCCGGCGGCGTCGATCACGGCGCGCGGTTCGATTACTCGTACGACGGC
>JAMNXK010000357.1 GCA_023653245.1 Tagaea sp. | reverse complement strand
GCGGGCTTGCCGTTCCTCGCCTTCTTCGCCGCCAATCGCGCGCTTGGCCAAGTCCGACCGGTGGCGTTCGGCTGGCCGGACGCGACGACCCTCCAGGGCCTGGTCGAATACGCCGAACGCTTCGCGCAGAGCGGCGGCGGCTGGGCGTTGGCGGGGCTCGCGGTCGCACTGGCGATGCTGGCGCTGGCGCGCGATCGTGCCGGCGTTCTGGCTTGCGCCGGGGCGGGCGTATTCCTGATCCTGTTCTTCGTCGTCGAGCGCGGCTCGCTGGGCTATGCGGGTCTGCCGCGGTTCTTGTGGCTCGCCTTGCCGCTGCTGGCCGCCGGTCTTTTGGCGCGCGGCGGCCGCCGCGTGGCGCTGGCCATGTGCCTGGCGCAAGCCCCGGGCGTCGCCGCCGCCGTCGAGCGCGCGCGCGCGGATTTCGCCGCGCGCGGCTTCGTCGAATACTACGACGCGCCTTTCGTCTTTCCGATCAAATCGTTGTTGCGCGAGGCCGGTCTCGATCCGGCCGCGCGCGTCGCCGTGCTGCGGCCCGACGCGGCGCTGCAGCCGGGTGCGGCGATGGGCCGTCAGGGCGCGGTCCTCGATTTCGTCGACGCGGTGCCGTGCGCCTGCGCGGCCGAGCGGCCGGTCGTGCTGGCGCTGGCGCCGCCCGAGACCGGGTTCTGGGCGCATGGCGCCACACCGCCCGCCGGAACCGGCCCGGAACAAGCGCGCCTGGCGCGCTGGCGCGACGCGCGCGCGACTCTGCCCGCCTGCCGGGCCGCACTCGAAGCGAGCTGCGCGCGCGTGCTGACCCGCGCCGTCGATGGCAAGCTTGTGGCGGTGCTGGGTATGGGCCCGCGCTAACGCTTGCGCAAAGCTGCGGGCAAGGCGATCAGCAGGGCGATCAGCCACGGCTCGACGACGACCGAATAGCGCGGCAAGGCGACCTGGGTGGTCGCGAAACCGATGAAATAGGCGTTGACCCCCAGGGCGGCGTAGATCGCGAAACGCCAAGCGGGCCCGCGCTTGGCCGCGACGAGCCATAGCGGTACCGCCAGCCAGCAGGCGACGAAGGCGATGGCGAGCGCGGGAAACTGGCCGAGCGTGGCGGCGGCCCAGAACAGATCCACGGGCGTCGCACGCGGCGCCGTTTCGGATCCGGGTGCCGGCGCGCATGTCGCGAGGCGCACGGCGACCGGGCCGTGCGGCAGAAACGACAACAGCCACAGCCCGTAGTAATGCGCGCCGATCTGACGCGCGTAGCCGACGGGATCGTGGCGGATCGCCTCGCGCGCCAAGGCGCCGGCGAGCGCGGCCATGTCCGGGCGCGCTTGCGCCGGCTGTTCGGCGAGCCAGGCGCCGATCTCGGGCAGCACGGCCGAATAGAGTTGCGGGTTGTAAGCGTTCATGGTCGTGCGCCAAGCGCCGTGGGGAAACCGCGCGGCGTCGATCTCGGCGCGGTGGGGTGCGGTTTTCGCGGCGAGGCGCGCGGGCAGATCGCCGAAGGCGCTCGGCATGCCGGGCGCGATCAGATGCGCCGTATGGCCGAGCAGCGAATAGCCGCCGATATCTTGCGTGGCGAAGAACCCGTGGCGGAGCTGATTGACGGCCGAGGCGCCGAGCAGCGGCAGTGCGGCCACCGCCGCGATCGCGAGCGTGCCCACGATCCGGCGCGAGGCGAGCAGCAGGACGAGCCCCGGCAACGCGCCCAAAAACGCGTAGCCCGCCGGCCGCACCAAAATCGCCAGCCCCAAGGTCAATCCGGCCGCCGCCGCCATTCCCCAGCCGAAGCGCGCGCACAGCGCCGCGACCGCCGCGAGATGCAGCGCCAGCAGGCCCGCGAAGGGCGACTCGGCCAGAACATAGCCCGCATAGCCGGCCAGCGACGCGTTGCCCGCCATGAACGCCCAGGCGGCGAGCGCCGCCACGCGATCGTCGAGCAGCCGGCCCAGGGAATGGGCGAGCGCGGCCAGGCATACGAGCAAGAAAATCGCCTGCGCGGGGAACAACGCCGCGCCGTCGGCTCCGATCGAACGCAGCAGCCATAAGAACAGCGGATAGCCGGCCGAGCGGTGGGATTCGAACAAGAGATAGGATTCGCTGTCGCGCGTCGTGCAGACCGCCCACGGGGTCAGCGCCAGATGCGAAAGCGCGGCGAGCGCGAGAATCGCGGCCATAGCGCCGGCGTAAAGGCCGGGCGCGCGCGCCAAGCGGTCGCGGCCGCGCGCCCACTGCGCGGGCAAGAACCCGCTCCGGATCGCGGCGAACAGCGCGGCGGCGAGCGCCATGCCCGCGACGGCACGCAACGCCGTCCCGGCGGCGAAGCCGTCGCGCTGGTACAGCAGGAAATCGAGCCGCGCGCCGAAGGATTCCGGCGGAAACGCGATCAAGCCCGCGGCGAGGGCGGCGAACAGGGCGGCGGCGGCCCACGCGATTCGAACGCTGTGCGGCATCGGCGCCTTATAGCCGAGACGGGCGGCCTATGGCTCTTGTTTCGGCGATGGGATATAGGGGCGAACCCAGCAATCGCGCGGATTCCGTGTATGCCGTTCTCCTCGATTTCGCCCGCCAGGCTGCGCCTTTACGGCACGCCGTGGAATTTCGTCGCGATCGCGCGCGACATGCTGACCGGCCGGTTCGGCGCCGGCGGCGAGGTCGAGCGGCTGGAGGCGCGCGTGGCGGCGTTCGTCGGCCTGCCGCACGCGGTGGCGATGCCCACGGCGCGCGCGGCGATCTACGCCGCGATCAAGGCGCTGATCCGCCCGGGCCAGGCCGTCATCCTCAGCCCGTACACCATCGTCGACGTGGTCAACATGGTGATCTGCGCGGGCGGCAGGCCGGTCTTCGCCGACAACGAACCGGACGGCTACAACATCGATCCGCGCGCGGTCGAGCGGCTGCTCGACGCCACGCCGGACGTGGGCGCGGTGATGGTCACGCATTTCTACGGCGAGCTGTGCGCGGTCGAGGAGATCGCCGCGATGTGCCGCGCGCGCGGCGTGCCGTTGATCGAGGACGCCGCCCAGGCCTTCGGCGCCGCGTCGAACGGCGTGCGCGCCGGCGCGTTCGGCGACGTGGGGATTTACAGCTTCGGCCTCTACAAGAACATCAACGCGATCTACGGCGGCATGGCCGTGGCGCGCGACGCCGGGATCGCGCGGCGCATCCGCGCGGAGATCGAAGCCTGGCCGGTGCAGCCGGCCGGCGGCTTCCTGCCCAAACTGATCAAGGCCGCGATCGTCGACGCGCTGACGCGCCCGCTGCTGTTCAAGCTGTTCGGTTTCCGGCTTTTCCGCTTCGCGTATTTGCGCGACTTCAAGCCGATCGCCAACCAGCTGCGCGTCGATTACGACCCGCGGATCAAGCGCAGCCTGCCCGATTCCTACAAGATCAAAATGAGCCCCGCCCAAGCGCGCGCGATCTTGCGCCAGATCGACGGCGTCGACGCGCGCTCGGCCGCGCGGATCGCCAACGCCAGGCGCTATCACGACGGGCTCGACGGCGTGCCGTTGGTGCGCCCCAAGCTGCGCGAGGACGGACGGTCGATCTACACCTATTATTGCCCGGCCGTGGACGACCGCCCCGATTTCGTGCGTTTTCTGCAGCTGCGCGGGCGCGACGCGGCCGAGAATTACCACCGCAACTGCGCCGATCTGGATGTCTTCGCCGAGTATCGCGCCGACTGCCCCAACGCGCGGCGCGTATCCGCGCGGCTGGTCTATCTGCCGTCCTATCCGGGGCTGAAGGCCGAAGACATCGACGCGACCACGCGCGCGATCCGCGAATACTTCGCCGAAAAATCCCGATGACGCGAGTGGCGATCGTCGGCGCGGGCCCGTCGGCGCTGGCCGCGGCGCTGGCGCTGGGCG
>JAMNXK010000356.1 GCA_023653245.1 Tagaea sp. | reverse complement strand
CGCAAGCGGGCGCCATCGTGAAAATGGGCCAGACGATCGCCTCGATCGGGCCGGGGTAGGGGCGATGCTGCTCGTTCTCAGCCAGTTTCCGCACGGCGATCCCGGCCTCGAGCGGCGGGCGGCGAAGGGGCGATGCGAGCTCCATATCCAAACCATGGCGGAAGCCGCCAAGACGCCGATCCCGGCGCCGGTGCGCCAGCGGGCCGACGCGATCGTCCACTATCCCGCCGGCACGCGGATCGAAGGCCGGCCGGCGGATTGGCCGAAGGTCCGCGCGGTCCTGCGCTCGGGCGTCGGCTACGATCTGATCGATCTGCGCGGCTGGGGCCGGCGCGGCGTGGCGGCGTTCAACGTGCCCGATTACGGCACGTCGGAGGTCGCCGATCACGCGATCGCCTTGATGCTCGCCTTGACGCGCGGCACGGCCACCTATCACGACGCCTTGCGCGCCGATCCGTCGGCGAATTGGAGCCACGCCAAGGCGCCCGCCGTGCGCCGATTGCGCGGCGCGGTGTTCGGCGTGGCCGGCCTGGGGCGCATCGGCACGGCGGCGGCCTTGCGCGCGCGCGGCTTCGGGATGGAGATCGCGTTTTTCGATCCGTATTTGCCCTCGGGCATGGAAATCGCGCTGGGCGCGCGGCGGATGGGTTCGCTGGGCGAGCTGATGGAGCTCGCCGACGTGTTGAGCGTCCATGCGCCATCCGCCCCGGAGACGGCCGGCATGATCGGCGCCGAGGCGTTCGCGCGCGCCAAGAAGGGTCTGATCCTGATCAACACGGCGCGCGGCGCGATCGTCGATCTGGACGCGCTCCACGACGCCTTGCGTGCGGGGCGCGTCGCCGCCGCCGGGCTGGACGTGCTGCCCCGCGAGCCCGCCGATCCCGGTCACAAGCTGATCCGCGCCTGGACGGCGCGGGAGGCTTGGCTCGAAGGCCGTCTGACGCTCTCGCCCCACGCCGCCTTCTACAGCCCCGATTCCCTGGTCGATATGCGCGTGCGCTCGATCGAGACCGTGCTGGCGCATCTCGAGAAAGGGTCGCTGGTCAACTGCGTCAACCAAGCCGAACTCAAACGAAAACCCATGGGAGGAAAGCCGTGAAGATCAAAGCACTCGCGCTTGCCGCACTCGCCGCCGCCGGGATCTCCGCCGGCGCCGACGCCCAGCAACGGACCACCTTGCGTTTCGCCATCGGCGCCCCGGACAGCCAGGGCGGCGAAATCCAGGGCATGAAAGCCCTCAAGGAATACGTCGAGTTCCGCAGCAAGGGTCAGATCGAAATCCGGCTGTTCTTCAACACGCTCGGCGGCTCGCTGCAGCTCACCGAGCAGGTCAAGAACGGCACGTTGGAGATGGCGCTGACGGACGATTCGGTCCTCGGCTCCTTCCATCGTCCGATGAACGCCTTCCAGATCCCGTATCTGTTCCCGTCTTCGCCGGTCGCCTGGGAGTTCATGCAAAGCTCCTTCATGCGCGAGATGACCGAGGACATGCGCAAGGCGACGGGCATCCGCACCTTGGCGCTGTCGGAGAACGGCTTCCGCAATCTGACCAACAACGTGCGGGAGATCCGCACGCCCGACGACATGCGCGGCCTGAAAATGCGCACGATGCAAAGCCAAGTCTACGTCAACTTCATGCGCGCGATGGGCGCCTCGGCCACGCCGATCGCCTGGCCCGAGCTGGTGCCGGCACTCAAGCAGAACGTCGTCGACGGGCAGGAGAACGCCGCCGCCACGATCTGGGACGGAAAACTGTTCGAAGTGCAGAAGTTCATGAGCGTGAACGAGCACATCTACGGCATGCATCTGATCATCGTCAACGACCGCACCTTCGCCAGCCTGTCGCCCGACAACCGGCAGATTCTGATCGACGGCGCGCGCATGCACGCCGAAGTCGCGAACTCGCGCAAGGCGATGGACTCGCTCCAGGCGATCGACAAGATCCGCCAGCAGGGCACGCGGGTGTACGTGAACTCGCCGAGCGAGAAGGAAGCGTTCCGGCGCGCGACCCAGGCGCCGGTGATCGAGTTCATCGCCACGCAGGCCGGCAAGGACGTGGTCGATCGCCTGCTCGCGGCGGTCGAGGAGTCCAAACGCCGGGTCTACGGCGAGTAGCGGCGCGGAGGCGCGGACCGGGATGAACGCGATCCGCACACTCGCCAAGGCCGTGTCGGCGGCGTGCGACCACGCCGCCGGCTGGCTGCTGCTCGTTCTGGTCGGGCTCAACGGCGCCAGCGTCTTCATGCGCTACGTGATGGGCGATTCGATCTCCTGGAGCGAGGAAGGGATCCGCTACATCGCGGTCTGGATCACTTTCCTCGGCTCCGTCGCCGCGAGCTGGCACGACGAACATCTGGACATGAATCTGTTCGCCGAACTCGGCGGCGCCGCCTTCCAGGCTTTCCATCGCTGTCTGCTGCATCTGCTGAACGTCGGATTCTCGGCGATCGTCGCCTGGCAAGGCTGGATCTACTGCGCGCTCAACGGCGCGCAGACCGCCCCGACGACCGGTCTGCCGATGATCTACGTCTACGGCGCGATCGCGTTGGGCGGCGCGCTGCTGACCTTCGTCCATCTCGTGAAGGCGGCCGACGCCGCTTTGGCGGGGCGCGCGCCGTGACGGCGGTCGTCCTCATTCTCACCGCTTTGCTGGTCGTCGGCATGCCCGTGGCCTTCGCCTTCGGGCTCGCCTCGGTCGCGGCGCTGCTGATCGAAGATTTCTCGCTGCTGAACGTCGTGTCGCGGATGTTCGCGGGGCTCGACAGTTTCGTCCTGCTGGCGGCCCCGTTCTACATCCTGGCCGGCGAGATCATGAACCGCGGCGGCATCTCCGAGCGGCTGATCGAGCTGTCGCGCGTTCTCGTCGGCCGGATCCGGGGCGGCACGGCCTATGCGGCGATCGTCGCGGCGGTGCTGTTCTCCGGTATTTCCGGCACGGCGGTCGCCGACATCGCCGCGCTGGGCCAGATCTTCATCAACTCGATGCCGCGCGAAGGTTACTCGAAGGCCTTCGCCGCGGCTTTGGTGACCGCGGGCTCGGTGATCGGGCCGATCATTCCGCCGTCGGTCATCATGGTGCTCTACGCCGCGGTCGCGGATATCTCGGTGTTGAGCCTTTTCCTGGCCGGGATCGTGCCGGGGCTGCTGCTGGGCGTGGGCTGCGGCGTCGTGGTGTTCGTCAAGGGCGTGCGCGGCGAGCTGCCGGTCGCGCATGTCGAGATCAAGCGCGCGGACTTGCCCCGGCTGGCGCGCGACGGCGCGCTGGTCTTGAGCCTGCCGGGCTTCATCGTGTTCGGCACGCTCTCGGGCGTGTTCACGCCGACCGAGGCGGGCGGCATCGCCGTGCTCTACGCGCTGGTGCTGGGGGCGTGGGTCTTCCGCACGCTCGACCGGAATTCGACCATGGCGGCGATGCGCAACGCCGCGCGCCTGACCGCGTCGCTGTTCTTGCTGATCGCCACGGTCGAGATCGTGAACTACGTGCTGATCATGGCCGGGATCGGGGAGTGGACGGCGGGCCTCGCCAAGGCCTTCGCGGGCGAGCCGTATCTGTTCCTCGTGGCCTGCGTGATCGCGTTCCTGCTGATCGGTTTGGCGCTCGACGCGGGGCCGGCGCTGCTGCTGCTCGCCCCCTTCCTGCTGCCGGTCGCGCGCCAGATGGGAATCGACGACATCCACTTCTCGATGGTGATGATCGTCAGCTGCACGCTGGGCTTGATCTCGCCGCCCGTCGGGATCTGCTTGTTCGTCGCTTGCCGTATCGGGAATCTGACCTTGCGCGAGCTGTGGAAGGAGCTGCGCTGGTTCTTCTACGCCCATATCGGCGTGATCATGCTGCTCGTCTTCTTCCCGGT
>JAMNXK010000355.1 GCA_023653245.1 Tagaea sp. | reverse complement strand
CTGGTCTACGGGCGCGACGAAACGGCGATCGACGCGGCCAAGCGCCTGGCCGAGAAGCTCGACTGCACGGTGCTGCTCTCCAAGCCCGCCGCCGTGGCGCCGCCGCGCCTGACCGACGTGCCGATCTTCCAAGGCACGATCAAGGCGGCCAAGGGCCATCTCGGCAAGTTCGAGATCGTGGTCGACGATTACGCGCCCGCTCTGCCCGCCTCGCGCGGCCAGCTCGCGTTCGAGCGCGCGCGCGACGGCGCCACGTCGAAATGCGATCTGATCCTGGATCTGACCGGCGGCACGCCTTTGTTCCAGGCGCACGAAAAGCGCGACGGTTATTTCCGCCCCGATCCGAAGGATCCGCTGGCGGTCGAGCGCGCGATCTTCGCCATGGCCGACATGGTCGGCGAATTCGAGAAGCCGCGCTATATCGACTATACGGCCGAGATCTGCGCGCACAGCCGCAACACCAAGAAAGGCTGCACGCGCTGCTTGGACGTGTGCCCGACGGGCGCCATCGCGTCCAAGGGCGATATCGTCGAGATCGATCCGCATGTCTGCGCGGGCTGCGGCAGTTGCGCCGCCGTGTGTCCGACGGGGGCGGCGACCTACGCCCTGCCCGCCAAGGATTCGCTGTTCGACCGCTTGCGCACGCTGCTGCACGCCTACGCCAAGGCCGGCGGCGAGCGCGCCGTTCTGCTCGTGCACGACAAGAGCCACGGCGAGACCATGATCGACGCCATGGCGCGCCACGGCCGCGGCTTGCCCGCCAACGTGCTGCCCTTCGCGGTCAACGAGGTCACGCAGACCGGCTTCGATTTCCTGTCGGCGGCGCTCGCCTTCGGGGCCGCGCAAATCCGGCTGCTGGTCGATCCCAAGAAGCGCGACGAACTCGCCGGCCTCGCGGGCCAGATCGGCCTCGCCGAAACCGCGATGGTCGGGCTCGGGTTCGGCGAAGGCCGCGTGGCCATCATCGACGCCGCCGATCCCGAAGCGGTCGAGGCCGAGCTGTACGGCGCCAAGCCGACGGCGGGCGCCAAGCAAGGCGGCTTCCTGCCGATGGGCGGCAAGCGCGAGGTGACGCTGTTGGCGTTGCGCCATCTGCACGACGTCGCTCCGCAAAAGCTCGACGTGCTGCCCCTCGCCTCGGGCTCGCCCTTCGGCACGCTCGACATCAAGGTCGATGGCTGCACGCTGTGCTTGGCTTGCGTGGGCACCTGCCCGACCGGCGCCTTGCAAGACAATCCGGACATGCCGCAGCTGCGCTTCACGCAGGATGCGTGTGTGCAATGCGGGCTATGCAAAGCCACCTGCCCGGAGAAGGTGATCCAGCTCGTCCCGCAGCTCGATTTCCGCGAAGCCGCCAAGGCGCCGCGCACCATCAAGGAAGAGGAGCCGGCCTGCTGCGTGCGCTGCGGCAAGGCCTTCGGCACGCTGGGCGCCATCGAAGCGGTCAGCGCCAAGCTCGCCGGCAAGCATTCGATGTTCCAGAAAGCCGACGTGATCGAGCGCATTCGCATGTGCGAAGACTGCCGCCTGATCCGCCAGGCCGAATCGGCGATCGACCCGTTCGCGGGCCCGGCGCGGCCGCTGACGCGCACGACCGAGGATTACTTGCGCGACGCCGAACGCGCCAAGCGCGCCAAGCCGCCGCAATAAAGCCCGCCCTCATCCTTCGACGGGCTCAGGATGAGGGACCATCTCAAGGCCTCATGGTGAGCCCGTCGAACCATGAGGCCGGCTCGAATACCCTTGCGGCCGGTATGGGTGTGGCGCGCTTGAGCTTCGTTATGTCCCGCCGTATATAACGCTCATGGACGGAGCGAACGCCCCCGCCGGAACGGCCCCGCTGATCGATCCCTTCGCGCGCGCGATTTCGTATCTGCGCGTGTCGGTGACCGATCGCTGCGATTTCCGCTGCGTCTATTGCATGGCCGAGGACATGACCTTCCTGCCCAAGGCGGAGGTGCTGTCGCTCGAGGAGCTCGACCGGCTTTGCTCGGCCTTCGTGCGCATGGGCGTGCGCAAGCTGCGCCTGACCGGCGGCGAGCCTTTGGTGCGCCGGAACGTGATGAGCCTGTTCCGCAATCTCGGCCGGCACTTGAAGACCGGCGCGCTCGACGAGCTCACCGTCACGACCAACGGCTCGCAGCTGGCGAAGTACGCGGACGAGCTGGTCGAGGCGGGCGTCAAGCGCATCAACGTGTCGCTCGATACGCTCGATCCCGCAAAGTTCACCGAGCTCACGCGCTGGGGCAAGCTGGACGTGGTGCTCGACGGCTTGCAAGCCGCCAAGCGCGCCGGCCTCAAGGTCAAGATCAACGCCGTGGCGTTGAAGGGCAAGAACGACGACGAGGTCGATCGCTTGATCGCCTGGTCGGGCGACGAAGGCTTCGATCTGGTGTTCATCGAAGTGATGCCGATGGGCGAGATCGGCGACGCGGCACGCCTCGATCAATATTTGCCGCTGTCGCTGCTGCGCGCCCGGATCGCCAAGAATTGGACGATCGAGGAGACCGATTACCGCACCGGCGGCCCGGCGCGCTATTTCACGGTCAAGGAAACCGGGCGGCGCCTGGGCTTCATCACGCCGCTCACGCATAATTTCTGCGAGAGCTGCAACCGCGTGCGGCTGACCTGCACGGGCACCCTTTATATGTGCCTGGGCCAGAACGACGCCGCCGATCTGCGCGCGGCGCTCCGCGCCTCGACGGACGACGCGGTTCTCGACGCCGCGATCCGCGAAGCGATCGCGCGCAAGCCCAAGGGCCACGATTTCGTCATCGACCGCCGCCAGTCGGGGCCGGCCGTGCCCCGGCATATGAGCGTGACCGGCGGCTGAGTTCTCCGCTACAAAGGGGCCCATGTCCGGGCCCAAACTCGCCTTCGTCGCCGCCGAAACCGCGCAAGCCCGCCAGGCCTTGGCGGCGCTGAAGAAGCGCTACGCGCATGTCGATCCCAAACAAGCCGACCTGGTCGTCGCCTTGGGCGGCGACGGGTTCGTGCTGCAGACCTTGCACCGCGTGCTTGAGCGCGGCCTGCCGGTGTTCGGCATGCATCGCGGCTCGGTCGGCTTCCTGATGAACGATTTCCGCGAGGCGGGCCTCCCGGCGCGCCTCGCCCGCGCGACGCGCGTGACCTTGCATCCCTTGCGCATGACGGTGACGCGCCGCAACGGCCGCAAGGCCCAGGCGCTGGCGATCAACGAAGTCTCGCTGCTGCGCCAGCTGCGCCAAGCCGCGAAGATCCGCATCTCGATCGACGGCGTGGTGCGCATGGAGGAGTTGATCGCCGACGGCGTGCTCGTCTCCACGCCCGCGGGCTCGACCGCCTACAATCTATCGGCCCACGGCCCGATCGTGCCGATGGGGGCGGAGCTGCTGGCGCTGACGCCGATCACCGCGTTCCGCCCGCGGCGCTGGCGCGGCGCGTTGCTGCCGGCCTCGGCCAAGGTCTCGTTCGACATCCTCGAGCCCGACAAGCGCCCGGTCTCGGCCACCGCCGACCACACCGAAATCCGCGACGTCGCGCGCGTGGACGTCGCCGAGGACCGCACCAAGCGCCTGACGCTGCTCTTCGACCCCGAGCACAATTTCGAGGAGCGCGTGCTCAAGGAGCAATTCGCACCATGAAGGTGGCGATCCTCACCTTCGACGCGTTCAACGAAATCGACTCCTTCGTCGCATTCAACCTGCTCTCGCGGCTGGAACCGGAAGGCTGGCGGGTGCGGATCGCCGGCGCCGGCCCGCGGATCGTTTCCGGCCGGGGCGTGGAGATCGCCGCGCAAGCGCCGCTCGAATTCGCCGCCGAGGCGGACGCCGTGATTTTCGGCAGCGGCCGGCGCACGGACGAGATCGCGCGGGAT
>JAMNXK010000354.1 GCA_023653245.1 Tagaea sp. | reverse complement strand
GGCGTGATCCCGTTCCTGATCTGCCAGGTGATCGTGCTGGCCGCCGTGATCGCGTTCCCGTGGACGGCGACCTGGCTGCCGACGATCATGGGCGGGTTTTAAGTGCCGTTGTGATTGTCGGAAGCAGTCTTGGCCCGGCCTCGCCCTTCGACAAGCTCAGGGTGAGGCCTACTTCTTGAACCTCATGGTGAGCCTGTCGAACCATGAGGTCGGCACGATGCCGTTACCAGGACGCATCATTCTCTCGATTTATCCTGCCGATCAATGGCCACCACGACGCGGCACCCGGGACTGACCGTTCTTTTTTCTTCCGTCATCTTCGTGCGCGCCGAAGGCGCGACACGGAGATCTCGCGAAAAACCGTCGGGCCGCAGGCCCGGCGAGTTCGAGCGCTACGCGGCCCCCGGCGCCTTCGGCCGTGCGGCGAGCCACGCGACGGCGCAGAAGGCGAAGATCACGAAGGGCAGCGCCACCCAGTTGATCGCCGCCCAGCCGAAAGCGTGCTGCATGGCGCCGGCGCCCGCGGCCGTCGCGGCGACCGAGCCGAACACGATGAAGTCGTTCGCGGCCTGCATCTTGGCCTTTTCCGACGGGCGGTAGGTCTCGGTCAGCAAGGTCGTCCCGCCGATATAGAGGAAGTTCCAGCCGAGCCCGAGCAGGATGAGACCGATATAGAAATGCCAGAACGTGAGGCCCGAGAGCACCACCGCCGCCGAGGCCGCGAACAAAACCGCCCCGGCCATCATGATCCGATAAAGCCCGAAGCGATTGACCAAGGCGCCGGTGAAGAACGAGGGTGCGAACATCGCCAGCACATGGGCTTGGATGGTGCGCGCCGCGTCCTCGAACACCAGGCCGCAGGCGATCATCGCCAAAGGTGTTGCGTTCATCACCAGCGACATGGTGGCGTAGGCGACGATGCCCGCGATCAGCGCCACGATCGCCTTGGGCTGCGAAAGCAACTCGCCCCAGCCGCGCGTCGCGCCGTGGCGCTCGTCGCCCGTGGGCACGGGGATGTCGATGAACTGGATCACGACGACCGCGACGATCGCCACCACGATCAACGCCGCGAACGAGCCCGCGAAGGCGACCGGTGCGAGCATGTCGTGCGTCGCCTTGGCGAGCTCGGGCCCGAGCACGCCGGCGATCACGCCGCCCGCGAGCACGTAGGAGATCGCCTTGCTCTTCCACGGGCCTTCGGCGCCGTCGGCGGCCGCGAAGCGGTAGAACAGCCCGACGCCGTTATAGACGCCGTTGAGCATGGCGCCGGCGCAGAACATCAAGAACGAGCCTTGCAGCACGGCGGCGACGCACACGATCTGTCCCGCCACGCCGAACGCCGCCCCGGTCGTGAAACCGAAACGCCTTCCCTTGAGCTTCATCAGATACGAGGCCGGGAAGGTGGTCAGCATCGCGGCCAGCTGCATCAAGCCCATCGGCACGGTGGCGAGCGCCTTGTTCTCGGCCAGCATGTGGCCGACCAGTGCGGCTTCGGCGATCATGGTCGACGTGCCGATCATCACCAGCGCTTGGGCGATCGCCAGCAGCATCACGTTGCGGCGCGAGCGCGCCTCGGACGAGATCGAAACGTCGGTCATGCGGATGCTTTCGGAAAGATCAGTTCGCCGGCACGCGGCGCTCGAGCACGCGCTCGAAGACCACGTCCTGGACCACGCCGGGATCGCCCAGCACGCGCGCGGACGAGGCGATCAGGCGGCGCTTGGCGCGCTCCTGGTCGAAGGAGTCGCCGGTCGAAGCGACCTCGTTGAGATCGAGGATGAAGGCGTTCTGCAAGCGCACCAGACTGGCTTCGATGCGCGCGACGTCGGACGGCTTGGCGAGTTCCAGGCGCATCAGCACCGCGTAGTGGCGCAAGACGCGATCGCCTTGGATCGCCGCCACGATCACGCGCGGCAGCACGAACTTGCCGCGCTCTTCGCCGTCGCCGGCGCCCTTGGCGGGCGCGTCGGCGGCCAAGGCGGGATTGGCGCCGAATAGCGCCAGCGCCAGCGCGAGGAGTCGTACGAACCGCGTCATGCCCGCGACTATGGACCTTCGTCAGAAATGGGTAAAGCCCGGCCGCGCGCTCAATCCGGGCATGTCGCGCATTTCGATCCGGCCGGGCTCGCCCTCGACGAACTTTCCCACCCGCGTCACCGGCAAGCCGCCGCGCTGCGCCATCCGGCGCAGCGTCGTTTGGACGCGGGTCTCGGCGGCGAACAGCACCTCGTAATCGTCCCCGCCGGTCAACGCGCGTTCGACCGGGGCGCCGTCCTTGAGCGCCCGGCGCAGCGCGCCGGAAACCGGCAAGCTCGACGGCCGCACGATCGCCGCCACGCCCGACGCGCGGCACATATGGCCCAGATCGGCCATGAACCCGTCGGATATGTCGATCGCCGCCTTGGCGAAGCGCGCCGCGTGCGTGACGAAGGCCATGCGCGGCTCGGGCAGGAAATAGCGCGCCTCGAAGGTCGCGTTGCGCGGGATCCGGCCTTGCAACGCGTCGAGGCCGAAGGCCGCGTCGCCGATCGTGCCGGTCGCATAAAGATCCATGCCGGCGCGCGCGCCCGAGCGCCGGAGCATCCGGCCTTCCGGCACTTCGCCCAGCGCCGTGATCGACACGACCAGCGGCCCCTTGGTCGTCGCCGTATCGCCGCCGAGCAAGGGGATGCCGAACAAGCGGCCATCCTCGGCAAGGCCCCGGCAGAAAAGCTCGAGCCACGCATCCGTGGTCTTGCGCGGCAGCGCCAGCGTCATGAAATAGCCGCGGAAGTTCGCCCCTTTGGCGATCAGGTCGGAGAGGTTGCGCCGCAACGCCTTCTTGGCCACGAGATCGGCGGGCTCGGTGCCCAGCGTGTGCACGCCTTCGATCAATTGATCGGCGGTGACGACGATTTCGTAACCCGCCCTCGGAACGAGGCGCGCGGCGTCGTCGGCGAGTTCGAGCGCGTCGGGATCGCCCATCGTCAGCGGCCGGAACAGCTCCGCGATGGTTTCGAACTCGCCGCGCCGGCGCTTGGGCATGTCACGCCATTTCGGCGGGGCGCCGCTCGCGCGCGATGCGGTCGAGCACGCCGTTCAGGAAGCCGGCCTCCGCGCCCGCGTCGAACGTATGGGCGAGTTCGACATATTCGCCGATCGTGGTGCGCGCGGGAATGTCGGGCCGCGCCAGGATCTCGAACACGCCCGCGCGCAAGGCCGCGCGCAAGACCGGATCGATGCGCGCGAGGGTCCAGTTCTTGGCCAGCGCCGGCGCGATCAGCCCGTCGATCTCCGGCCGCCGCGCCCATGCGCCCTCGACCACCGCCTTGAAGAACTCGGCGTCGGCCGGCGCCCAGTCGGGCCCGCCCAGGCCGGGTTTCAGCCGGTAGCGTTTGAATTCCTCGACCGTGCGCGCGGGGTCCTCGGCGCGGAACTCGACCTGATACAGCGCTTGCACCGCCGCCAGGCGCGCGGTGGTGCGCGCTCCTTTTTGATCGCTCATGGTGACCCGCCCAGCGAACGCCGAAAGGCGGCCATGGCGAGGGCCGCGTTGGCGGCGTCCGCCCCTTTGTTGCCCTTGTCGCGCTTGGCGCGCGCCCAAGCCTGTTCTTCGTTCTCGACCGTGAGAATGCCGTAGCCGATCGCCAAGCCCTTGCGCACGGCGAGGTCCTGAAGCCCGCGCGCGCTCTCGCCGCACACGTAGTCGTAATGCGTGGTCTCGCCGCGGATGACGCAGCCGAGCGCCACATACGCGTCGTAGGGCTTGGCCATATCCGCCATGGCGATGGCGCCCGGGATTTCGAACGCGCCGGGCACGGCCACGCGCGTGGCGTCGCCGCCGACGGCGGCGATCGCGCCGAGCGCGCCTTCGGCCAGCT
>JAMNXK010000353.1 GCA_023653245.1 Tagaea sp. | reverse complement strand
TTGACGCAAACGACGCCGGCAAGCCCGCGAAACGCCGCGTCGCCGTCGCCGGGTTCGACCGTCACGAACGGTCCCAACGCGGGATCGGCGCGCCAGCCGTGCAGCAAAGCGCCGCCCATCTTGCCGCAGCCGATCGATAGAACGCGCGTCGCCATGGATCCTCTCTTTCGCGGGGATCGGTTTGACCCAGCGCCGCTCGGAAATCAACCGGGCCGGGCGAGCGACCCGTTGCGCCGCGCCCAGAAACGGCGGGCCGCGAAATGTGCGGGCCGGGCATAGGTCGCCGCCAAGGCGTCGGCGTAGCGCGCCCGGACGCGCTCCATCTCGTCGAAATGGCTCCGCTCGGCGCGGTCGTCGCCGTCGAGCCGGCGCGCGATCGCCGCGGCGGCGCTTTCGGCCGAGGCGAGCGCATGGAACAGGCCTTGCGAAGCGATCGGGTCGAAGGCGAGCGCCGCGTCACCCACCGCGTAGAAATCCGGCCACCGGGCATGATCGCGCATGTCCGCCGCCGCGCCGCCGGCCGGCCGCATATGGACTTGCGCCGGTTCGACGATCGCCGGCAGCACTTGGGCCAGAAGCGGCAGGCGCCGCGCGCGCGCGAGGAAAGCGACGGGGTCGCGCAGTGCCCGCAGCGCGGGGTCGTCGGCGTCGAGATGGAAAGCCAGGACGCGCCGGCCGGACGGCACGCGCACGCTGTACCACCAGCCATCTTCGTCCGCGCACAAGCGCGTGCATCGGTCGGCGTCGCCCGCTGGCGCCGCCAGCAACGCGTGCGCGCAGACCAAGCGATCTTCGGCGTGTCGGCGCAGTCCCAGGCCGCGATGGACGGCCGCGCCGCGCCCGGTGGCGTCCACGATCGTCGCCGCGGCGTATTCCCGGTCCGCCGCGCCGTCGCGAACGCGCCACCGCGCGCCCTCGCGCCGCACGGCCACACGCCCGCGCGCGGGTACGAGGACGGCACCCGCTTCGCGCGCCGCGTCGCGCAGCATGGCGTCGAATCGCGCGCGGTCCAGATGCCAGCCCGGTCCGTTCGGATCGCGCACGGAATCGAACCAAACTGGCGCCGCCGTGTCCCAGGCCGAGACGGTCGCACCGCGCGGCGCATGGCCGGCGGCGGCGAAACGCTCGAACAAGCCCAGCCGGCGCAACAGCACGCCGGCGGCGCCCGGCAGCGACTCGCCGATGCGCCATGCGGAGGGCACGCGCGCGGCGCCAAGCGACGGCGCGCGCTCGAGCAGCATGACGCGATGGCGCGCGGCCAAGCGGCGCGCGAGCGCCGAGCCCGCGGGCCCGGCCCCGATCACGATCGCGTCCCAGTCGCGCGCGGTCGCGGCGGTCAACCCTTCGGCGTTCCCGCGACGAAGGACAAGCGCATGTCGTGCATCGCCTGCAGCCGCGCGTCGCGCGGCAGGTCGTCGGCGCCGCGATCTTCGACTTGCATGACCGGCGGGAAGTCCGGGTCGTTCGGGATGCCCGGACGGACTTCGACGATGCCCTGCCGGTCGAAATGCTCGATCATGGCGACCAGTTGGTTCACGTAGCCCGTGCCCAGCGTACGATCCCAATCCGCGCGCTCGCGGAAAGCGGCGATGCGGTTTTCGCGCGGCAGCTCGGCATTCATCACCGCGGCGTAGTTCGCCGCGCTCAACACCTGGTTCGGCACCCGCGCCGGCCAGAAGGTCGGCAGATAGGGGTCGTATTGCGCGTCGTAGCCGGAGCGGCAGCTTGCCGTGTCGGTCTGCCAGGGGATCGCCATCCAGCGCGTGATCGAGCCCGGGAACTGCGCGTAAAGCGGGCCGTTGTAGGACGCGACTTCCGCCGGCGTCAGCGTCGATCCGTAGTTCGGCTCGACGCTGCCCGGGTGGCGGTGGCGCCAGCGATAGGGCTCCATGTACATCGTCGCGTGGCGGACCGGCCACGTCATCTCGCAGCCCGGATGGAAGGCGTCGGCGAGGCAGAACTCCAGCGCCGCGCGGTCGAGCATGGCCGGTTGATCTTGCACCGGCACGTCTTCGATGCGCCGCGGCGGTTCGTAGGCGGGGTCGTAGTCGGCGACGAAGTCGCCCTCGGCCCAGCGTTCCAACAGCGCCAATTGGGTGACGGTCAACGCGGTCATCGCCCTGGGCGTGGGCGGCATGGGGATGTTCATCGCATCGCCGTAGACCCAGGGCCACGGCTTCAGCGATACGTCGCCGTCGGCCGGATTGCGGAACGCGTTGGCCACCGTGCGGCGCAGTTCGGCGTTGGGCGCGCCGGGATCCGCCAGCTTGCGCAGATAGTCCGGCGCCAGGAAATACTGCGGCATGCCGTAGCCGAAACCGGCGGCGAAGCCCGCGTTCATCCATTGCAGATCGCACATGGCCTTGAAGATCGGCAAGATGTCGTCGCGGAACGACGGCCGCTGCGGCGCGGGCAAATGCCCGGCTTGGATCGACATATCGGTCATCAGCGCGAACATGGTGCGCACGGATTTCTGCTGGGGCCCGTAATTGGGCGGTGCGACGACGACCCAAGCGGGCGCCACATTCAAGTCGCGGTCGCCCAGGCGCACGCGCGCGGTCACGGGGCCGTCGCTGGTGTCGTCGTACCAGCCGTCGTTGTTGGCGAAGGTCGTCGGGGCCTTGCCGCTGGCCGAAGCCGATTTGCCCTGTCCGCCGAACACAAGCAGCCGCCCGTTCGCGTCGGTGCGCAATTCGCCCAGCGTCACCTCGATGCCGAAACACGTGCCGCCGTCGAACCGGTAGCGCGCGCCTTGCGCATCGGGCGCCGCGATCGAGCGTGGGCCGGGCACGATCGACAGGGATTTGCGGTCGGCCACCGTGGCGTTGCGCAGCGTCGTCTTGTTGGCGGGCTCGTAGGCCTCGGGAATGTCCAACGCGATTTCGAAGTTGTACCAAGCCGCTTTGTGGTTCGCCAATTCGACCGTCCACTCGATCCGAACGCCGTCTTCCATGCGCAGCTCGCGCACGACGCGTCCATTTGCGTCGTAGCCGTAGACGCGGAACTCGGCGACCTCGCGCTTCAACGCGCCCGTGCCGTCGCGATAGAAGCCCGGCGCCATGGGCGAAGGTTCGGTGACCTGCGGTCCGACGTAGAAGCCGTCCTCCGCCGTCGAGTTGCCGACGCGCGCGATCCCAATGGAAGGATGGATCTTCGCGTACACGATATCTGCGTCGTTCATGTCGGATGTCCTTTCCCGCTGGCCGGTCCGCGCCGGACGCTTGTCGTATTATTTACCGGGATCATTAAATAAATATGTCGAAAAGTAAAACAAAAATGACGAGGCGCGCGGCGAAATTCGCCGCGCGCGAACACTCGATCATGCTCTGGCGCCGGCGCGATCGCCGGCTCGGGGGGGACGGCCGGTTAGGCTTCGCCCATCGGGTCGAGACAGGCAGCCGCGACCGCTTCGGCCGGGTCCTTGCCGCCCCACACCACGTATTGGAAGGCGGGGTAGAAGCGCTCGCACTCGCTGAGCGCCACATCGACGAGATCTTCGATTTGCTCGACCGTCGCCCCGCGCGCGCCGCGCAACGGCACCGCGTGACGGAAAGTCGGCAGCCCGTCATCGCCCGACAGGTCGAAATGCCCGAGCCACAGGCGCTCATTGGCCAGTGCGAGCAGTTCGGCGACCACGCCGCGGCGGTGCTTGGGCAGTTTCAGATCGAGCGCGCAGGAGAAATGCAGCGCGCTCATATCTTCGTTCCAAGCGAAATAGATGCGGTAGTCGCACCATTTGCCCGGGACTTGCGCGACCAATTCCTCTTCGGCCGCGCGATCGAAGGGCCACTCATTGGCGGTGACGATTTCTTCGATGATGTCCAGAGGGTTAGCTGCGGATTCGGAAGTCTGTACCGAGACGTC
>JAMNXK010000352.1 GCA_023653245.1 Tagaea sp. | reverse complement strand
CGTCGAGCACGTCCTCCTCGGCCGCGCGCACTTCGATCACGCGCCCGTCGTCGAGGGCGAGCCCGTCGCCCTCGCGCAGATGCGTCGCATGGACCAGATCGAGCAGGAACTCGCCGCCCGCATCGAGCGTCAGATTCTGCCGGCGCAGATGCCGCCGGTCGTGCGGCAGCGTGACCACGCCGGCGCGCAATGCCCGATCCCAGTTCCGCTCGACGGCCAGGGCGCGCTTCATCAGAACAAGAAATAGCGCTGCGCCAGCGGCAGCACGTCGGCGGGTTCGCAGACCAGCGCCTGGCCGTCCGCGCGCACGACATAGGTTTCGGGATCGACCTCGATATGCGGCAGGGCGGCGTTGTGGATCATCGCCTTCTTGCCGACCTTGCGGATGCCGGTCACCGGCAATACGGCGCGGTCGAGCCTTAGCTTCTTGGCGATGCCGTCCTTGTGCGCGGCCTTGGAGACGAAGGTGAGGCACGAGGAAGCCAGCGCGCGCCCGAACGCGCCGAACATCGGTCGGTAATGCACGGGTTGCGGCGTGGGGATCGAAGCGTTGGGATCGCCCATGGGGGCGGCGGCGATCTGGCCGCATTTGAGGATCATCTCGGGTTTGGCGCCGAAGAAGGCGGGCTGCCAAAGCACGAGATCGGCGTATTTCCCCTTTTCGACCGAGCCCACGTATTTGGCGATCCCATGCGCGAGGGCCGGATTGATCGTGTATTTGGCGACGTAGCGCTTGATGCGGAAATTGTCGTTCTCGCCCTTCTCCTCGGGCAGGCGGCCGCGCTGGACGCGCATCTTGTGCGCGGTCTGCCAGGTGCGGGTGATGGTCTCGCCGATGCGGCCCATCGCCTGGGAGTCCGAGCTCATCATCGAGATCGCACCCAGATCGTGCAGGATGTCTTCGGCGGCGATGGTCTCGCGCCGGATCCGGCTTTCGGCGAAGGCGACGTCCTCGGGAATCCGCGAGTCCAGATGATGGCAGACCATGAGCATGTCGAGATGCTCGTCGATCGTGTTGCGGGTGAAGGGCCGCGTCGGATTGGTCGAGGAGGGCAGCACGTTGGGCAGGCCGCAAACCTTGATGATGTCGGGCGCGTGGCCACCGCCCGCGCCCTCGGTGTGGAAGGAATGGATGTTGCGGCCCTTGAAGGCCGCGATCGTGTCCTCGACGAAGCCGCTTTCGTTGAGCGTATCGGTGTGGATCGCGACTTGAATGTCGTATTTCTCGGCGACGCTCAGGCAGGTGCCGATCGCGTTGGGCGTCGTCCCCCAATCCTCGTGCAGCTTCAAGCCGCAAGCACCCGCGCGAATCATCTCGACCAGCGGGGCTTGCGCGGAAGCGTTGCCCTTGCCGAAGAAACCCAGATTGATCGGCAGGCCTTCGGCGGCTTCGAGCATGCGGTGCATGTGCCACGGCCCGGGCGTGCAGGTGGTGGCCGACGTGCCGGCGGCCGGCCCCGTGCCGCCGCCCATCATCGTGGTGATGCCCGAATAGAGCGCGTCGTCGACCTGCTGCGGGCAGATGAAATGGATATGGGTGTCGATGCCGCCGGCGGTGACGATGCGCCCTTCGCCCGCGATCACCTCGGTCCCCGGCCCGATCACGATATCGACGCCGGGCTGGATGTCGGGATTGCCGGCCTTGCCGAGGGCGGCGATCTTGCCGTCCTTGATGGCGATATCGCATTTGACGACACCCCACCAATCGAGCACCAGCGCGTTGGTGATGACGGTATCGACCGCACCTTCTTTGCGCGTGGCTTGGCCCTGGCCCATGCCGTCGCGGATGACCTTGCCGCCGCCGAACTTCACCTCTTCGCCGGGAACGGTCAGGTCCTTCTCGACTTCCAAGAACAGCTCGGTGTCGGCCAAGCGCACGCGATCGCCGGTCGTGGGGCCGTACATGCCGGCATACGCTTTGCGGGAAATGCGATAGCTCATGTCACTTCCCCTTGGTCTTGAGCTTGCCGTTCACCGCCCCGCGAAACCCGTGCACGGTTCGCGCACCGGCATAGGCCACCAGCGTCACGCGCCGGGTCTGGCCGGGCTCGAAGCGCACGGCCGTGCCGGCAGGGATGTCGAGGCGCGCGCCATAGGCTTTCTCGCGCGGGAAGGACAGCGACGGGTTGGTCTCGAAGAAATGGTAGTGCGAGCCGACCTGGATCGGCCGATCGCCGGTATTGGCGATGTCGATCTCGACCGTCTTGCGGCCCGCGTTGAGCTCGATCTCGCCGTCGCGGACCAGGATTTCGCCGGGTTTCATGGCGCCCTCTCAGCGAATGGGATTGTGGACGGTCACGAGCTTCGTGCCGTCGGGGAAGGTCGCTTCGACCTGGATGTCGTGGATCATCTCGGCGATGCCGTCCATCACTTGGGCGCGGGTCAGCACCTTGGCGCCGTCGCGCATCAGATCGGCGACCGATTTGCCGTCGCGCGCGCCCTCGACCACGAAATCGGTGACCAGCGCCACCGCCTCGGGGTGATTGAGCTTCACCCCGCGCTCGAGCCGCCGCCGTGCCACTTGCGCGGCCATGGCGATCAGCAATTTGTCCTTTTCACGCGGCGTCAGATTCATGGCTTACCCCTGCCCGTATGCCAGCATCAAACGTGCCAAAGCCGGGGCAGCCGCCCCGGCAGATCCCAGAGCCCGGCGCGCAAGGCGCACCAAACCCGCGCATAGTCCCGCCGCAGCCGCGCCGGATCCGGATCGAGCAGGCGGGCAATCAGCAGGCCGTTGACGATCCCCGCGCCCGCATTCGTCGCGCCATCGAGCGCGCCGCGCGCGATGGCGCGCGCTTTCTCCGGTTCGGCGCAGGCGCAGACCAGCATGGCGCTCGCCCGCGCCCCGGCGAACAAAGCGGGCTTGTCGAGGATCGTCTCGTCGAGTTCGTCGAGGATCAGCGTATCGTCCCAAAGGCGCGCGCCGTCGCGGCGCACGGACCAGCGATCGCGCAACGCGCCACCGCGCATCGTCTCGCCGCGCGCAATGCGCCCGAAGACCAGAATTTCCCCCGCCAGAAGATCGGCGCCTTGGGCGAGATCGACGCTCAAGCGCCGATCGAGCCGCGCGCCGTCGAACAGGATCGCCTCTTGCGCGAGCCATTCCAGGCGCGCGGCTTCGCCCACCGCGAGCGCGTTGGTCACGCGCGCCGGCGGCCCCCAGGACCGGTAGATCTTCTCGGCCGCTTGCGCGGTGACGAGCGCCGAGGCGCCCGCCCCGATCTCCGCCTCGATCGTCAGCGAATCCCCGCCGACGATCCCGCCGCCGGTATTGACCAGCACCGCGACCGGCTGGGATTCGTCGAGCGGATCGGGGAACAGGATCTTCAACGGGTCGCGCTGTTCGAGATCGCTCAGGCGCACGACGCCGTCCGCGCCGCGCGCGAACGCCACGCGCGCCTTGCCCGCGACCGCCGGCCGCGTCAGTCCGCGATTGATGTCGCCTTCGCCCATGCCGGGGTCTACTCTACCCGAGGCGAAGCGGAGGGGAAGAGATGAGCGATCTGGTTTGCCGCGACATGCGGGTCTTGGTCACCGCCGGCGCCGCCGGGATCGGCCGCGCGATCGCCGACGCCTTCGCGCAAGCCGGCGCGCGCGTCGCCGTCTGCGACGTCGACGACGCCGCCTTGGCCGGGTTCCGCCAGGAATTGCCCGGGCACCACGCTTTCGCCTGCGACGTGTCGGCGGAGGACGAGGTCGAGGATCTGTTCGACGAGGTCGAGGAGACGCTCGGCGGTCTGGACGTGCTGGTCAACAACGCGGGCATCGCGGGGCCGACGTCCCGCGTCGAGGACATCGCCCTGGCGGATTGGCGGCGCACGCTCGCGGTCAATCTCGACGGCCAATTCCTGTGCGCGCGCGAGGCG
>JAMNXK010000351.1 GCA_023653245.1 Tagaea sp. | reverse complement strand
GAATCGTCAGATAGGAAACCGCTCCTTGCACGACGGCGAGCAGGCGGAACCCCTCGCCCACGCCATCGACGATCTCGCGATGGGCGGCTTGCAGGCGCATCCACGTGCCGTGGGTGCGGATCTCGCGGAAGAAGGCGAGATAGCGCTCGTAGAACGACGTCTCCACCAGCAGCACGAACAACGCCATCGCCGGCAGGATGGTGAGGTAGGCCAGGAACATGGCGCTGTCGTAGTCGGGATAGGAGACCAGCGATCCCGCCATCGTCTCGGCGCGCGGGGCGGCCCACATCACCCATTTGTCGACCCAGATCGCGCCGTTATAGGCCAAAGCCGTCAGCGCCAATTCCCAATAGCGGCGAAAATAGACCAGGAACGCGAAAGGCCGCACGATCGGATACGGATACTCGGCGCAGATGCGCGCGACGATGGCGAACAGCACGGTGGCGAGACCCGCCGAGAAGCCGAACAGCAGCCCCGCCGGGCCCAGCGGCGCCAGCGCCCAGCCCGCCAAGAACCCCGTCGCCATGCCCACGGCGAACGACGCCGCGATGCCCGCGTAATCCTTGAGCGCGGTCAGGAACACGGCCGCGACCCACAGATAGGCCGTGACCAGATAGCCGGCCGTCGCCGCCAGGCGCACGGGCCACGGCGCATCGACGAACACGAAATAGAAGATCGCCACCGGCGGGCCTTGGGTCAAGGCCACGAGCGCGCACGCGCCGAGCAGCAGGCCGGGCCCGCCGGTCACGTCGCGCGCGTAGATGCTGTCGGCGAGATAGCGCGTGGCGATGATGGCGATGGGGCCCGCGAAGATCAGCGAGAAGCCGAAATTGTAGATGACGCACAGGCGGAACAGCACCACGTCTTCGCTCGCCGCTTCGCCGCCCGCCACGATCGACAGCGTGCCGAGCGCCAAAATCGTGGCGAGCCACGGGCCCGAAGCGATCACCGTGGCGTGCAGATAGGCGCGCGCCACGCCGAGCAGATCGTCGGCCCGGGCGAGATCGCGCAGCGCGAAGCCGATGCCGGCCATCAGGCGACCTCCCGCTCGGGCGTCGCGTCGGGCGCGTCGCGGTAGCGGACGTAAAGCTCGCCATAAATCCGGTCGATCGTTTTTTTGTTGTAGTAGAGCTCGACGCGCCGCTTGATCGCCGCCGCACAGCGCGCGCGCCATTCCTTGTCGCGCAGCAGCTTGGCGAGCGCGCGGCCGGTGGCTTGCGGATCCGCGAGGCCCGTGATCGCGCCCCCGGGTCCGAGCGCGGGCACCTCGTCGCGCCGTCCTTCGATCATCTCGCGGCACGCGCCGACATCGGTCGCGACCGTCGGCACGCCGGCCGCCCCGCCTTCGAGGATCACCAAAGGCTGCGCTTCGGACACGGAGGTCAGCGCCAGCGCGTCGATCCGGCCGAGCCAATCGGTGAGCTTCTGGCGCCCCTTGAACTCCAGCGCGTCGTCGATCTTCAGCATGCGCGCCAATTCCTTGCACTCGGCCGCGTAAGCCGGATCCTCGTCTTCGGGGCCGAGCACATAGGCCTTGAGGTCGGGCACTTCCTTGCGCGCCACCGCGACGGCGCGGATATAGGTCTTCACGTCTTTGATGGGCACGACGCGGCCGATCAGCGCGACCGATGGCGGGCGGCCTTCGTCCTCGCGCTTCACGGCCGCATAGCCGTCGTAGTCGATGCCGTTGGGGATCACGCGCAAGCGGTCTTCGGCCGCACCGTCGCGCCGCTGCATGGCCTGGTTGCCCTCGTAGAGCGTGATCACCGAGCGCGCGGCCGAATAGCAGCAATGCGAGTACGCCACGAACGTGTCGATCCACAGATCCTTCAGATCGCGCTTGGCGCGCTCGACCGCCAGCGCCTTCAGCCGCGTGCTCGACAGCCAATCGGCCATGGTGATCTCGATGCGGCGCTCGTTGGTGTAGATGCCGTGCTCGGTCACGAAAGCGGGCCTGCCGGTCTCCAGGCGCGCGCGCGCGGCCATCAGGCCCGCGTAGCCGGTCGAGATCGTGTGGTAGACGCGCGCTTGGGGCAGCGGGGCGAGCAACACCGCGAACAAGCCGCCCAATTGCGCGCGCCAGGTCCAGAAGAAATCCAGGAACGAGCAATCGGGCACGGTGCGCTCGTACATGCGCACCAGCGTCTCCCACGCTTCGGGCGAGTTGAGCAGCGTGGCGGCTCCCAGGCGTTCGCGCTCGGGGCCCAGCGTGTCGACGAGCTTGGCGAGATCGGCGATGCCGCCGCGCGCCTGCAGCGACACCAGCGACGGGCGCACGCGCGCGAACAGCTTGCGCAGGCCGCGCGATCCCGATCGGCCTTGCGCGGGCGCCTGCAGATGCACATGCGTGAGGCCGACCACGTTGTCGGCGATCGGGTATTTGAAGGCGCGTTCGCGCTTGTCGGCGACCAGCGCCACGCAATGGAAGGTCAGTCCGGGCTGCGCGCGGATCAGGTCGTTGACCCAGGTCGACACGCCGCCCGACACGTAAGGATAGGTCCCTTCGAGCAACAGGCACACGTCGGCGCCGGGCGCGAGCACGCGGTCGAGATTGGGCACGAAGCGCTCGCTCATGCCGCCGCCCAGAACTTGGCCGCGTCGCGCACGGCGGTGTCGGCGGTCTCGGAAGCCTCGAGCTTCGGCGCAACGCGCGAGGCGAGATCGCGCAAGGCGGCGAAGTCGCGCAAGGTGTAGAAGCACTCGAGCAGCCAGATCGCACCGGCGGCGGGCAAGCGGCCGGCTTTCTCGGCCCGCGCGAGGACCACCACCGCCTCGGCGTGTTTGCCCGAGCGCACGAGCAAACGGCCCAGCGCCAGCTCGACGCGCGGATCGTCGGACTTCAAATCCAGCGCGCGCGCGTACAGCGCCAGCGCGCGTTTGCGGTTCTCGTCCTGGCGGTCGGAATCGAGCAGGCCGGTGAAGGCGTAGTCGTCGAAGTGCCGGGCGGCGGCGAAGACGAGCGCGAAGTCGTCGGGCCGGCGGCGGATCTCCTTGTCCAGATCGAGCGAGCGGCGCAGGAAGCGCGATTCGATCTGCGCCACGGCCGTGGCGGCCTGCACGCGGATCGCGGGCTCGTCGTGGGCCAGCGCGGCCTTCAGCGCCGGCGCGAAGGACGGCCGGAAATAGGCGGCGATGAGGGCGAGCATGCCTTGCTTCTGCTCGAAGGCGCCGAAGGCGAGCACGTCGACGAACGAGTCGACCGAGCGCTGCGCCGTCTCGTCGTCGTCGCCGCCCGCGACGATCTCCTGGAACAGCGCGCGGGCTTCCTCGGTCTTCGCCTCGGGGAACAGGGCCGCGTACCAAGCCTCGAAGCCGAGCGTGCGGCGCCGGAAGACGGCGAAGAGCGCCGCGCACAGCGCGCCGCCGCCGGCGCCGATGGGCCCGAGCGTGGCCGTGGCGCCCAGCAGCAGCCAAGGCAGGCGTAAGTCGCGCTTGCGCTTGGCCACGCTCCACAGCCACAGCGCCAGCACGGCGCAGACCGCGACATGGCCGATCGCGACGTGCAGCGGCCCGGATCGGTCCAGGGTCAGCTCGAACCATTGCCACGCCAGCGCGGCGCCGGCCGCCAGGCCGAAGGCGAAGGTCTCGGCCACGGGTGCCGTGCCCGCCAGCGTGGTCAGCCGCGCGAGGGACTCCTCGCGCTCGCGGTCGCGGCGTTGGAAGCGCCGCTCGGAGGCGGGCTCGCTCATCCCCGGAACGCCTCCAGCCCTTCGAGGCCGCCTTGGCCCATGGTCTCGAAGCGCCGCGCTTGCGCGAAGGCGGTGCCGATCCATTCGCACAACAGGCGGAAATTCTCGCGCGTGGTGACGTTGAGCTGCAGGAAGCCCAGCTCCTCGATCTTGAGCATGCCGATGACTTCGCCGGATTCCAGATTGACCAGCGG
>JAMNXK010000350.1 GCA_023653245.1 Tagaea sp. | reverse complement strand
TTCTCGACGTGATCGAGGAAACGCTGCAGCGCGCGGAAGCGCCCGGGCCGGCCGATCAGACGCAGATGCAGGCCGATCGACATCATCTTGGGCGCTTCCTCGCCCTCGGCGTACAAAACGTCGAACGCGTCGCGGGCGTAGGCGAACCAATCGTCGCCGGTGTTGAAGCCCTGCGCCGTGCCGAACTTCATGTCGTTGACGTCGAGCGTGTAGGGGATCAGCAGATGCGCCTTCCCCTCGACCTTGGTCCAAGAGGGCAGGTCGTCGTTGTAGGTGTCCGAGCTGTAGAGCATGCCGTGCTCGACCGCGAGCTTCAGCGTGTTGGGCGAGAAGCGGCCGGTGTACCAGCCCACGGGCTTGGCGCCGGCGCTCTTCTCGATCGCGTCGATGGCGAGCTTGAAATGCTTGCGCTCCTCGGCGATGGGCATGTTCTGGTAGTCGAACCAGCGCCAGCCATGGCTGGCGACTTCATGGCCGCCTTCGGCCATCGCTTTGCCGGCGTCGGGATGGAGGGCGAGCGCCTTGCCCACCGCCCACGACGTGAAGGGCAGGCGGCGCTTCTCGAACTCGCGCAAGATGCGCCAGAACCCGGCGCGGCTGCCGAATTCGTAGACGCTCTCGGTGCTGATGTCGCGCTTGCCCTTGCGCGGCAGCAGCCCGACGACCTCCTGGAGATAGGTCTCGCTCTCCTTGTCGCCGTTGAGGATCGTGCGCTCGCCGCCTTCCTCGTAATTGACCACGAACGACACCGCGATCTTGGCGCGGTTGGGCCAAGCCGCGTGCGGCGGATTGCGGCCATAACCGATCAGGTCGCGGGCGGGGGCGGGGGCTTTACGCGGGCTTGGCATCTTGGGCGGCCTCGTCGGCGGAGGTGAGGATACGCACGAAATTGAGCAGCATCACGTCGCTCCCGCGCGCCGCGACGAACGACACGCCCACCGGCGCGTCGCCCGCGAAACCGGCGGGCACGTTGATCTGCGGCAGGCCGGCGAGCCCGGCCGAGCAGGTGAACTGCAAGGTGCGCTGGCGCACGCGATCGAGGCTCGCGTCGTCGGCGTCGCGCAAGGGCGGCGGCACGGGGGCGGTGGGCAGGCACAAGATCGTGCCGGGCAGCAGAAGCTCGTCCAGCCGCTTGACGGCGGCTTGCTGGACGATCTTGGCCTTGGCCGTCTGCTCGGCCGTCACCGCCTTGCCGGCGAGGAACCGCCCGAGCACGTCCTTGCCCATGTTTGGCTTCACGGTTTCGATCCATTCGCCGTGCGACGCCCAAGCCTCGGCGCTCGACAGCAGGCGATAGGCGTCCGCCCATTCGGGCAGCAGCGCGCCGCCGATCTCGACGTCGTAGACGTACTCGAAAAAGGTGCGCGCCCGCCCGATCCAGGGCAGCACGGCTTGGTGCACGCCGGGATCGCTGAGGCGTTGGGCGTCGGCGGCGACGAGCAGGCGGTTGGGCTCGGGCGCGGGTGCGGTTTCGTCGAGCAGCACGCGCCCGACAATCTCCAACAGCTCGGCCTCGCGCGCGAACCAGCCGACCGTGTCGAAGGACGGCGACAGCGGCACCACGCCTTCGAGCGAAATCCGCCCGTGCGTCGGGCGCATGCCGAAAATGCCGCAATAGCTCGCGGGCACGCGCACCGAGCCGCCGGTGTCGCTGCCCAGCGCGAAATCGCACGCGCGGCCGGCGACCGCCGAGGCCGAGCCCGAGGACGAGCCGCCGGGCACGCGCTCGGGGGCGGCGGGATTGAGCGGCATGCCGTAATGGATGTTGGCTCCCGTCATGCCGAAGGCGAGCTCGACGGTCTGCGTCTTGCCCAGCAGCGTCGCCCCGGCATGCACGAGTTTCTCGATCGCCGGCGCGGTCTTGGTCGCGAAATTGTGGGTCTGCAGCCAGGTCGGGTTGCCCGCGCCGGTGCGCCGGCCGGCGACGTCGAACAAATCCTTGGCGGCGAAGACCGTGCCTTTCAGCGGGCCGCCTTCGGGATTGCCCGCGATCCGCACCCGCTCGTAGCGGGTATAGGCGTCGAGATTCATGGCCCTTTCCTCCGCGCGATATGGGCGCGCCAGCCGCCGAGGGCGGTGATGTCTTCCGCGCCCTCGAACCCGGCGGGCTCGCACACGAAGCCTTTCACCCAGGTCCCGTCGTCGAGTTCGAGCGTGCCGATCGCCAAAGGCGGGGGCACCAGCGCCACGAACGAGCCGAACGCGCCCACGGGCAGCGACCAGATCTCGATCTCGATGGCCGTGCCGGTATCGACGCGCTTCAGCCCCGGCTTGGGCGGGGTTTGGTGGGCGAGCGCGTAAAGCCTGTAGCGCTTGGCCGTGCGCCCGGCGCGCACGAGCTTGCCGCCGCGCTCGGTCAGTTGGCCGTTGAGCGGCATGCCCGAAAGATGCGCGCCGACGACCGCGATCTCGATGCGGCCGGACTTCGGCGCAGCGTCGGGATAGGCGGGCAAAGGCGTGTTCGTGGCACCCAAGGTCAAGCCGGTGTCGCGATGGAACGCCTCGCCCAAAGCGGCCAGCGCCGCGTCCGCCCAGGCGGGGCCGATGAAGGTGATCCCGCTCGGCAGACCGTCGCCGCGCAGGCAAGCGGGCACGGCCAAGGCGGACAGATCGAGCAGGTTCACGAAATTGGTGTAGTAGCCGAGCCGCGTGTTGTTCAGCACCGGTTCGGCCTTGAGCTGTTCGAGCGTGAAGATCGTGCCCGACGTGGGCAGCGCCATCACGTCGATATCGTTCCACACGCCGGCGGCTTCGCGGCGCAAGGCTTCGAGACGGTAGAGCGCTTTGAACGTCGCCACCGCATCGTATTTGCCGGCGTTGGCGATCACCGCGCGCGTGGTCGGGAACAGCGCGCCCGGATCGTCGCGCATCAGGTTTTCGATGGCGGCGTAGCGCTCGGCGACCCACGGGCCGTCGTAGAGCAGATCGGCCGTCGCCTTGAACGGCGCGTAGTCGAATTCGACGCGGATGCCGCCGAGTTTCTCCAAGCGCCGTAGCGCGTCGGCGTAGACGCGGGCGGCTTCGGAATCGCCGAAGAATTCGAGCAGCGGCGCTTTGGGCACGCCGAAGCGGAAGCTCTTCGGTGCCGCGCGTCGATCGAGATCGCCCGCGCAAACCCGCGAATAGGGATCGGCGGCGTCGAACCCGGCGGCCACGCGCGCGGCGTCGAGCGCGTCGGGCACGGTCAGCGCGAAAACGGAGATCACGTCGAGCGAACGGCAGGCCGGCACCAAGCCGGTCGTGCTCAACAGGCCTTTGGTCGGCTTGAGGCCGACGATGTTGTTGAACCCGGCGGGCACGCGGCCGGAGCCGGCCGTGTCGGTGCCGAGGGAAAACGACACGAGGCCCGCCGCCACCGCGACCGCCGAGCCCGAGGACGAGCCGCCGGGCACGTAGCGCGCGTCGAACGTGTTCGCCGGCACGCCATAGGGCGAGCGCACGCCGACCAGCCCGGTGGCGAACTGGTCGAGATTGGTCTTGCCGATCGGGATCGCCCCGGCGGCGATCAGGCGCTCGACGACGACCGCCGATTTTTCGGGCGAATGCGCGAAAGCGGGGCAGGCGGCGGTCGTGGGCGCGCCCGCGAGGTCGATATTGTCCTTGATCGCGAACGGCAGGCCGTAGAGCGGCAGGTCGTGCGGCTTGTCCTTCAGCGCGCGCGCTTGGGCCAGCGCCGTCGCGCGCGGCACCACGTGCAGCCAAGTCGAATCCGCGCCGCGTTCGTCCAGGCGGTCGTAGACGCGCGCGATCGTGTCGGCGGGATCGCCGCCCTTGGCGTAGGCCGCGCGCAGCGCGGCGAAGTCGAACGAGTCGGTCATGTCCTTGCGACGGTAGCCAAAGCCGTGCCGATTTTCCATCGACACCCGATTGACAAGGCCGGACGGGGAAGGC
>JAMNXK010000349.1 GCA_023653245.1 Tagaea sp. | reverse complement strand
CCGCCTGCAAATCCGCCAGGACGGCAATTTCGCGCCGATCTTCCTGCGCAAACCGCCCGAAAACCAAGTGACCGAATTTCCCGCCGATCGAACGGTGCCGCAATGAGCAACAACATCGCCCTCGCGACCGCGCCCGACTTTCCCGCCGAAGCCGCCGAGGCGGTCGATGCGCCGGTGGCACCCGAGCCGGAAACCGTCGTCGCCCCCGAATTGCCGCCCGAGGAGCTGAAGGCCCAGGCGCTCCGGGTCATCGAGGCGATGATCTTCGCCTCGTCCGAGGCGTTGTCGGTCAAGGACATCGCCAAGCGCCTGCCCAAAGGCGTGGACGTGCCCGTGCTGATAGACGAGCTCGAAGCGCATTATCACGGCCGCGGCGTGAACCTGGTGCGCGTGGCGGGCAAGCTCGCCTTCCGCACCGCGCCGGACGTCGCCGACAAGCTCAAGATCGAGCGCGTGGTCGCGCGCAAACTGAGCCGGGCGGCGACCGAGACGCTCGCCATCGTCGCCTACCAGACCGCCGACGGAAAGCCCGTGACCCGCGCCGAGATCGAGGAGATCCGCGGCGTGGCCTTGTCCAAGGGCACGCTCGAAATCCTGATGGAGGCCGAGTTCGTCCAGCCCAAGGGCCATCGCGAAACGCCGGGCCGCCCGGTGACCTACGCGGTGACCGACAAATTCCTCGAGCATTTCGGCCTCGACGGGATCAAGGCGCTGCCGGGCGTGAAGGAGCTGCGCGAGCTGGGCCTGCTCGACACGCGCCCCGCCGTCAGCGCCTACAACGAAGAAGGCGGCTTGGCGCCCAAGGCCGAGATGGGCGAGGCGGCCGAAGCCGAGGAAGGCCCGATCGACGAGCGCGAGATCGAACCCGTCGCCGAAGAAGCCGCCGCCGAAGCGCCCGAGCTCGAAGTCGAGGAAGACCTCGACGACGAGAGCGAGTTCGAAGACGACGATGGCGACGACGACGACGAAGAGGACGAGACGGCCGAAGACGGCGCCTCGGCAGTCGATGCGGACGACGACGAACACGGGGACGAGCCCCGGAAAAAGGCGGAGTAGCCGCTAGAGCATGATGTGTTCTGTTGGAAGCGCCGTGCCGACCTCATGGTTCGACGCGGACGTCAATTGACGTCCGCACCATGAGGTTCATATAGTAGGCCTCACCCTGAGCCTGTCGAAGGGCGAGGCCGGTCCAAGACTGCTGCCGCCAAAACGCATCGTGCTTTAAAGCGGGTCGCTTCTCGATGGCGGCGCGGCGTAGCGGCCGTCGGCGCGGTCATGACGCGCGTGTCGATGGAAGGCCGGCCCAACACCGCGGCGGCCAAACCGCATCCAGCTTCAGATGGCCGAAAATGCCGCTTGGGCGGCGGCGGCACCGGCGCGCGCCGCGTCGGGATGACCGGGCGGATACCAGATCATCTCGATCATCGGATGGCGGATTTCGCGCACGACGAAGCCCAGACGCTCGTAGAAACCGCGCGCCGAGCCCACGGTCGAGGGGGTGGCCAGGGTCACGGGCATGGTTCGCGATTTGGCGACTTCCTGGACGGCGCGCAACACGCCTTCGCCCACGCCTTTGCCGCGGGCGGCCAGGCGGATCTGCAGGTCGGTCACCCGCCAATCGCCGTACCCAAGATCGATTCGCATGCGCCCGCACGGCGCGCCGGCCGATTCGATCACGAAGTCCAAATGCTCCGGATAGACCGACCCGGCGCCCAGATTGTTGATGCGGTTCTGGTCTTCGTAGAGGAAGCGGATGAACTCGGCGTCGCGATCGACCCAGCCGAGCCAGGGCCGCGCCTCGATGAACAGGTCGAGCAGGAAGTCCCGGTCGTCGGGCCGGGCGAGTCGGAGGCCGAGATTGCCGGGCAGCTGGAAGGATCCGGTGAAGCGCATCGGGCGGCTTTTTTTGCGTCAGTTGCGGATCAGCTGGAAACGGAGGCGCTCGCCGGTACCGCCGGGCGGCAGGATGCGGGCGATGCGCAGCGGGCCGACCGGCCCCCAATCGGCGCCGGCGAGCCAGACATCGGCCTCGGCCTGGGCGAATTGGGGCTCGAACAGCAGATAGGCGGTGAAGGCGGGGACGGGGGCGTCCGGCACGCCGCTTTGCGGCCGGCGCACGACTTTTTCGACCGTGGCGTGGGTGACGGGGGCGGGGTCGCCTTCATGGGCGAACACCCGCACCCCGCCCTCGACGAGTCGCGCAAGCTCGAAATGCGCGGCCGACAGCCCGGCGATCCCGACCGTTTCGGTCATCACGGCCGCGGCGGGTAGAGGCCGTTCATGCAGAAGATGAAGCCGATCCCGATCGACGGCTGAAGGACATTGACCTGAACCTGACCGTTCACCCCGAAAGGCGTGGGGCTGCCGGTGTTGTTCAAGTTCACGGCCACGCTCCCGCCGGTGACGACGTTGACGGTCGGGCTGGCGGTGACGCCCGGCGAACCGGTGAGGTTGACGCCGGCGGTCCCGCCGGTGGCGAGGGAGACGGTCGAGGTGGGCGGCGAGTTGACGAAGACACCTTTGAGGTTGGTCCCGACTGCGCCGGCGTTCAAGTACTGAGAGCCGGTTAGAGGCGTGGGCGTGATCGACGACGGAACCGACACGCCGACCGGAATATTGACCGACTGATTGCCCGCGATGCTGATCGGCACCGGCACATTGGCGGTGTTCGCGGTGAAGCTCGCCGGATGGGTGTGGCCGGGAAGGTTCTGGGCGGTCAACGTGCCCATGGAGGTCAGGTTCTGGGTGACGACCGCGCTGCCCATCGTCGTGCCCATGCTCACGGAAGCGCTACTGCCGGGGACGATGCCGTAATGGACCGGAACCCGGCCCCGGAGATCGGGAAGCTTGAAGTTCGACGCGCCGTCTCCGCCATAGACCGTGCCGATCAGCGAGTAGACGGCTTGATATTGTTGGATGAGGCATGTCTGTCCGTTGGCGTAGAGATAGCCATCCGGCGCGAAATTGCTGGTGAACATGGAAATCGACGCAATATAGGCTTCGGCCATGGCGGCACTCCTTGGGTTGCGGGCTCGATGGGCGGGAGCATAGCGCAAACATTATGGGAGAAAAAAGAACTTTCGTTTCGCGTAATCCGATACTGTAGCGCAAATGGCCGTGCTGACGCGCGACGCTTGTTTCCGAAGACGACTACCCTAACCGTCATGCTCGGGCGGGGCGAAGCCCCGACCCGGGCATCTCGTAAAAGACCATTGTGCCGAAGGCACACCACGTAAGCGGCCGGGCCTGCGGCCCGCCGTTTCTTTCCGAGGTCCCCGGGTCGCGCCGTCGGCGCGCCCGAGGACGACGGCGAGGGGGGGCACCCCGAAGGGGTGGCGACGTAACGCGCACGAGGACGACGGAGTGGGGTGGCGATTCAGAGATCCAGGGGAAGCCAATGGGGATTGGCTTCTTCGACCAAACCGATCTTCCAGGCGCGGGGCCACTTCTTCAGCTTCTTCTCGCGGGCGATCGCCTCGACGATATCCTCGTGGCGCTCGCACCAGACGAGGTGACGCAGCTGGTAGCGCTTGGTGAAGCCATCGACCGTGCCGTGGCGATGTTCCCAGACGCGGCGGGCGATATCCGCGGTGACGCCGATATAAAGCGTGCCGCGTGGCTTGTTGGTGACGATGTAGACCCAACCGCCTTTCATCGTTTCTCCAACGTCGCGGAATGGCCGGACCTTCGGTCCGACGCATTGTTGACGAGATTCTCGGGTCTCGCTCACGCTCGCCCGAGAATGACGATCTTAATATAGCACCGTCATGCTCGGGCGGGGCGAAGCCCCGACCCGGGCATCTCGTAAAAGACCGTTGTGCCGAAGGCACGCCACGTAAGCGGACGGGCCGTTGGCCCGACGTTTCTTTCCGAGGTCCCCGGGTCGCGCCTT
>JAMNXK010000348.1 GCA_023653245.1 Tagaea sp. | reverse complement strand
CATCGGCTCGACCGGCGCGAGAACCCGACTCGCATGCATGCGTCCCGCGCCGATCCAGCCGAGCGCCAGCACGCAAAACGCCAGCGTGGCGAAAGCGGGCTTGCGCAAAGGTCCGGCGAGGAAACTCACGATCCGGCTCCCGGAACCCCGCGCACCGAGGCGAGCACGCGCTCCTTGATCCTGGCGAATTCGGGATCGGCGCCCAGCGTCGCCCAATTCCGCCGCTCGCGCGGAATGTCGATCGCGACGATCTCCTTGACCTTGCCCGGGCCGGGCGTGAGCACCGCGACCCGATCGCCGAGGAAGCACGCCTCCTCGACGCTGTGGGTGACGAACAGGACCGTCACACGCGACTGCGCCCAGATGCGCAGCAACTCCTCCTGCAAAGTCATGCGCGTTTGCGCGTCGATGGCGGCGAAGGGCTCGTCCATCAGCATCACTTCGGGCTCGTTGGCCAGCGTGCGGGCGACCGCCGTGCGCTGCTTCATGCCGCCCGAAAGCTCGTGCGGATATTTGCTTTCGGCGTCGGCGAGATTGGCCATGGCGAGAAAGCGCCGCGCGATCGCGTGGCGCTCTTCCTTGGGCACGCCGCGTAGTTTCGGGCCGAGGGCGACGTTGTCGATCACCGTCATCCAGGGCAACAGCGCGTATTCCTGGAACACCACGCCGCGATCCGGCCCCGGCCCCGAAATCGGCTTGCCGTCGAGCGTCAGCTCGCCGCCGCGCGCCGGCAAGAAACCGGCGATCGCGGAAATCAACGTCGACTTGCCGCAGCCGCTCGGGCCCACCACGCACAGGAATTCGTCGGCGCGCACGTCGAGCGTCAGCCCGTCGACCGCGACATGCAGCGCCCCGCGCGTTTCGTCCCGGTATTCGAGACGCAACGCGCGGGCGGCGATCCGGATCGCCGACATCTAGAGCCGGCGATCCGCCGGGATCGGCTTCAAGTCGGAGAAGAACTGCGGGGCCACCGACTCGACGTGCTTGTAGAACTGGGCGTCGACCACGCTCGACGCCTCCAGGCTGCGCGCCATGCGCCGGTCGGCGACCAGCGCTGGGATGGTCTTCTTGTCGTAGCCGTCGAGCGTGTTGCGGGTGACGCGCAGGTCGTAGAGCGAGTTCCGGATCGCGACCTTCATCACGTCGATGTCGATGCCGTTGATCCAGCGCATGTTGATCTCGGCCGCCGCGTCGTAGTTCTGGCGCAGCCATTGATGCGATTCGGCGAAGGCGACCATGAAGCGGCGCAGCTGCTCGGCCTTGGCGCCGATGACCGCGCGCGTGGTCAGGATGGAGCCGGGATCGTAGCAGCCCGTGCAATTGCCGCGGATGATCTCGACGGCACCCGGCACGCGCAGATTCGTCGTCGTACCCCACGGTTCCCACGCCGCGACCGCCTGCACGTCGCCCTGGCGCAAGGCCGTGGCGGTGTTCGCGGGCGGCAGGTTGATCAAGGTCAGCTCGTTCTCCCGGATCCCCGCCTGGGCGAGCAGGCCCAGCAGATAGCCCTCGGCGCCCGTGCCGCGCGCCAGGCCCACGCGCTTGCCGCGCAAGCCCGACAGATCGCCCGGCCGCATGCCCGAATTGCCCGCGGCGATGATCGCGTTGTTCTGCGAGTAGCTGTCGGACAGCGCGTCGCCGTGCAGATGCCCGATCAACACGATCGGCTGGCCGCGCGACACGCCGGCCAGGAACGGGATCGAGCCCATGATGTTGACGTCCTGCGAATCGGCGAGCAGGCCGTTGATCATCTCGACGCCGGTTTGATACATCACGATGCGCGCGTTCAAGCCGTGCTTGGCGAAAATGCCGCGCTCGACGCCGATGAACGCGGCGGCGTGGTCGGTGGCGGCGGCCGCGCCGATGCGGATGTCGAGCGATTGCGCCGACGCGGCGTTGGCGGCGAGCAAGGCCGCCGCGCCCAGGATCCAGTTTTTCATGTTCGGTTCCCTCCCTTTTTTTGTGGCCCGATCGATCGTCGGGCCGGTTGTCGTCGATCATCGTACGTCGATTTCGTTCATCCCGGCCGATCGAGCCAGACATCGGCGAGCGACTGGCCCAGGAACGCGCTCGACGACATATGCCAGCCTTGCACCGCGCGGCTCATCGCCACGTAGCGTTTCACCCAGAGCAGCGGCACCGCATGCGCGCCGTCGAGCGCGCGCGCTTCGAATTGCCGGATCAACGCGCGCCGGCGCGCGGGATCGGTCTCGAAACGCTGCGCGTCGAACAGACGGTCGAGCTCGCGGTCCTGGATCCCAGAGAAATTGAGCCGGTTCCGGTCCGTCGAGATGTAGTTGGCGAGGAAGAAGGTCGGATCGTCGGCCGTCTCCGTGACCGCGCCGTAAGCGACGTCGAACTGGCCGGCATTGACCTGATTGGTCCAAACCGACGTCTCGACGGGGCGGTTCTCGACGGCGACGCCGACGTGACGCCAGGAATCGGCGAGCATGATCGCGGCGGTCTGGAACGGCCCGCCGCCGGTGCGGTTGAGGAACGCGACCTGCAGGTTCCGCGCGTTCGCCTCGCCCAGCAACCGGCGCGCCTCCGCGCGGGACGCCTCGATGTCGCGGCCATAGCCCGGATACGACGCAAGCTCGTCGTCCGTCGCGGCGAATTCCGAGCCCGGCCGCGTCAGCCCCCCGAAAACCTGGAGATTGGAGCTGCGCGTCAAACTCGCCGCGAAGGCCCGGCGATCGATGGCGAGCGACAGCGCCTTGCGCACGCGCGGATCGTCGAAAGGCGCCTTGCGCGCGTTGAAGATCGCCATCGCCATGTTGTTGAAATTCGTTTCGAACGCCTGCACGCGCGGTCCCACCGCCTCGACGAGGCGGGCGATCTCGGCCGGCGCGAAGGAGCGGAAGAACGCGTCGACCTGGCCGCCTTGCAATGCCGTCGCCACCGCCGTCGAGTTCGAGAAAAAGATCGCTTGGAACCGGTCGAGATACGGCCGGCCGGCGCGGAAATAGCCGTCGAAGCGCGCGCCTCGCCAGCTCGACCCGCGCACGTGCTCGACGAACCGGAACGGCCCGGTGCCGTTGACGACGCGCGCCGGGCTGGTCGGATCGCGCGCGAGCTGGGTGGCCGAGTAGACGCAGTTCCAAGGCGAAGCGAACATCTGGATCATCAGCGGATTCGCCGTCTTGAGACGGAAGACGACCCGGTGCGGCGAGGGCGTATCGATCGCGGCGATGTCCTGGAAAAAATCGCGCCGCAACGACACCACGCCGGCGGGCGGGTCGCGCAGCCGCTCGTAGGTCGCCTTGATGTCCGCCGAACTCAGCGCCGTGCCGTCGTGGAACACGACGTTCGGGCGGAGATCGAACGAGTAGACGAGTCCGTCGGAGCTGCGTTCCCAGCGTTCCGCGAGGTCGCCGGCGATCTTCCCGCCATCGGCGAGATCGTAGGTCAGCAGCGTCGAATAATGCGGCGCGAGCGCCTGGATCACCGCGAAAGTCAGCGAGGCGTGGCAGTCGTAGGTCCCGGGCTCGCCGTCGAGGGCGAAAGTCAGCATCCCGCCGCGACGCGGCGCGCTTTGGGAAAAGACCGTTCCCGGTACGGCGGACGCGAAGGCCGCGGCCCCGGCAAGAAAGGTCCGCCGGGTCGCTCCGCATCCGCTCTCGTCGTGTCGGTTCATGGCGTTTCCTTCCGTGCCGGTTCCGGATCGAAATTCCCGAAGCGGTCCACCCCGCGCACCAGCAGGGCGGTGTCGCGCGCGCCGCCGGTTTGCCGCACATGGGGTGCGACGTAGCGGATCGCGTAGCCGATGCGCCGATCGTCGGAAGTGTTCGCGGCCGATCCGTGCGCGAGCTTCACATGGTGAAGCGACATCTCGCCGGCGCGCAGCGTCAGCATCGCCGTCTTGGCCGGATCGACGCTCACGGCGATCTCCTG
>JAMNXK010000347.1 GCA_023653245.1 Tagaea sp. | reverse complement strand
CGTGACGAACGTGCCCGCGCGCTTGGACATTTTGACCGGCTCGCCCTTGTCGAGCAGGTTGACCATCTGGCAGAGCTTCACTTCGAACGTCGCCTTGCCTTCGGACAGCGCCTTCACGGCCGCGTCCACGCGCTTGACGTAGCCGCCGTGATCCGCACCCCACACGTCGATCAAGCGCACGAAGCCGCGCCGGTACTTGTCGAGGTGATAGGCCATGTCGGCCGCGAAATAGGTCCACGAGCCGTCCGACTTCGCCAGCGGCCGGTCGACGTCGTCGCCGAACTGGGTCGCGCGGAAGAGCAGCTGCGGGCGCGGCTCCCAATCGTCGGGCTTCATCCCCTTGGGCGGCTCGAGCACGCCGGTATAGACGAGGTCGCGCAGCTTCAAGCGCTCGACCGCTTCCTCGACGCGGCCATGCTCGACCAGATCGCGCTTCTCGCTGGTGAAAACCTTGTGCTCGACGCCAAGCGCTTTGAGGTCCTCGCGGATGAGCGCCATCATCGCGGCGACAGCGCGCGCGCGGAACACCTGCAGCCATTCGGCTTCCGGCGCTTCGAAGTACTTCTTGGCGAACTCGTCGGCCAGCGCTTGCCCCACGGGCTTGAGATATTCGCCCGGATACAGCCCTTCGGGCATCGGGCCGACATCGGCACCCAACGCTTCGCGATAACGACGATGGACCGAGCGGGCGAGCTGATCGACCTGCGCGCCCGCGTCGTTGATGTAGTACTCGCGCGTGACCGTGTGGCCGGTTTTCTCGAGCAAAGCCGCCAGCGCGTCGCCGACCACCGCCCCCCGGCAATGGCCGACATGCATCGGCCCGGTCGGATTGGCCGAGACGTACTCGACGTTGACCGCCCGGCCCCCGCCCATGGCACCGTCGCCGTAGCGCTCGCCCAGCGCCAGGATCGCGCGCGCGAGGTCGCGCCACACGCCGGGCTTGAGGCGCAGATTGACGAAGCCGGGCCCGGCGATCTGCGTGCCCGCCACGCGCGGATCGAGGGCGAGCTTGCCCGCGAGCAGCTCGGCCACGTCGCGCGGCTTGGTGCGCGCGGCCTTGGCGAGCACGAGGGCCGCGTTGGTCGACAAGTCCCCGTGCGCGGGATCGCGCGGCGGCTCGACCACGGCGCGCGCGAGGTCGAGCCCGGGCTGCAGCTTGCCTTCGGCGACCAACGCGTCGAGCGCGGTGGCGAGAACGGCGTGGAATTCGGCGAAAACGTTCATGGCGTCGGAAACAATCGTTTGTGTTCGGTTTGGGCGAAAAGATCGGTCATGCCGGCGATGTAGTCGGCGATCGCGCGCTTGGCGTCGGGGCGCGCGCGCCATTCGGCGGGCAGCAACTCCGGCCGGGCCGCGAACTTGGCGTACATCTCGCGCACGATGCGCTTGGCCTCGTCGGTGCGCGCGAGGACCTGCTGGTGGCGGTACATGCGCGCGAACAGGAATTCGCGCACGCCGTCCACGTCCGCGCGCATCGGCTCGGAGAAACCGACGACGGGCCGGCCCAGACGGCGCACCGCGTCGGCGTCACGCGGGCGCGCCTGGTTCAGGCGGGATCGGGTTTCGCGCAGCAAATCTTCCACCATCCGGCCGATGACCTCGCGCACCGCCTCGGCTTGGCGGCGCGCGGGCTCGGCGTGCGGATGCTGACGGTCGATCGCGGCGAAAACGGGGCCGAAAAGCGGCACGCCGGCCAGATCGCGGGCTTCGAACAGGCCCGCGCGCAGGCCGTCGTCGAGATCGTGGGCGTTGTAGGCGATGTCGTCGGCGAGTGCGGCGACTTGCGCCTCGGCCGAGGCGTAAGTGTCCAAGTCGAGCGGATAGACGCGATCGAAATCTCGGATTGGCGCGGGCGCCGTCGCGCGATCGACCGGGCCGTTATGCTTGACCACGCCTTCCAGAGTTTCCCAGGTCAGGTTCATCCCGTCGAAACCGATATGCCGGCATTCGAGCTCGACGAGCAGGCGCAGCGTGTGCGCATTGTGGTCGAAGCCCCCGGCATCGGCGATGGCGGCGTCCAGCGCTTCCTCGCCCGCATGGCCGAAACAGGTGTGGCCCAGATCGTGGGCCAGGGCCAAACACTCGGTCAGATCCTCGTCGAGGGCGAGGGCGCGCGAAATCGTGCGCGCGATCTGCGCCACCTCGATCGAATGGGTCAGGCGCGTGCGGAAATGATCGCCGACGCCGGCGACGAACACTTGCGTCTTGTGCTTCAGCCGCCGGAACGCGGTCGAGTGGATCACCCGATCGCGGTCGCGCTGGAAGGGCGTGCGCATGGCGCTGGGCGGTTCGGCGTGAAGCCGCCCGCGGCTGGCGCGCCAATCGCAGGCATAAGGCGCCAAACCCGCGCGTTCGGGCGACTCGGATTTGGGAAGAGCCGTCATATCCGGCGAAGCTAGCCTTGGACCCCCCACCCCGCAATGTCGAATCCCCACGACGCCACAGGGGTCTCTTCGCGATTTGTTCGCGTCGCGCATTGACAGAAACGCCCCTCGGTCCTAACTCTGAAGGCGAAGGAGCCTGTGCCCATGTCCGACACCGCCCTCGCCGACGCGCCCAATCCCGTGCTGGTCACGGATTCGGCCGCCAAGCGCATCGCCTTCATCCTCGACCAAGAGGAACAGAAGGGAATGAAGCTCCGGATTTCGATCTCGGGCGGCGGCTGTTCGGGCTTCCAGTATGGCTTCACCTTCGACGACACCAAGAACGACGACGACATCCTGATCGAGAAGGATGGCGCTTGCGTGCTGATCGACACGACGTCGCTCGAATTGTTGGGCGGCTCGCAGATCGACTATGTCGAGGACATGATCGGCGCCTCGTTCCAGATCAAGAATCCGCAGGCCAAAAGCTCCTGCGGCTGCGGCAATTCCTTCTCGGTCTGACGAAGACCGGCGGCCTCATCCTTCGACAGGCTCAGGATGAGGCTTTGTTTCGAACCTCATGGTGAGCCCGTCGAACCATGAGGTTCACACAATGACGCTCAAAATCGCCACGTGGAACGTCAACTCGGTGCGCGCGCGCGCCGAGCATCTGAGCCTATGGCTCAAGGAATTCGCCCCCGATGTGGCACTCCTCCAGGAACTCAAATGCCAGGACGCCGAGTTCCCGCGCCTGGAGGTCGAGAGCCTGGGCTATCAGGTCGAGACCCACGGTCAGAAGACCTATAACGGCGTCGCCATCCTGGCGAAGATCAGCTTAGCAACGGCTGGGATCGAGATCGTCCGGCGCGGCCTGCCCGGTGACGCGGCGGACGAGCAAGCGCGCTATATCGAGGCCGACATCGCGGGCGTGCGCGTCGCGTCGATCTATCTGCCCAATGGCAACCCCTGCCCCGGCCCGAAATTCGACTACAAGCTCGCTTGGATGCGGCGCCTCGCCGCGCATGCCCAAGGGCTGCTGGCGCTCGAAAAACCGGTCGTGCTCGGCGGCGATTACAATGTCTGCCCGACCAACGACGATCTATGGGATATCAAGGCGATGCAGGGCGATGCTCTGGTGTCGCCCGAGGCGCGGGCGGCGTGGCGCGCCCTGATCAACCAGGGCTGGACCGATGCGCTGCGCCATCGCCATCCGGCGGCACGGCTCTATACCTATTGGGACTATTTCCGCGACCGGTTCACGCATGATCACGGTCTGCGGATCGACCATCTGCTGCTCTCGCCCGAAGCCGCCGACCGGCTCGGCGATGCCGGCGTGGACCGCACGCCCCGCAAACGCGAGAAGCCGTCCGACCACACGCCGACTTGGATCGAGTTGCGGTGATATCGACCTCGTCCTGAACCCGTCGAACCATGAGGCATTTTTCAAATCCTGTACGCCAGCCGGACTCCGCCCCAATGGCGGCGGAAAGCAATTAGCATCCGCAGAGAGCCACAACGATCTTGACATCCCCCCAAT
>JAMNXK010000346.1 GCA_023653245.1 Tagaea sp. | reverse complement strand
TGCCACGACCAGCCGAGCTCGTTCGAATAGTGCCGCTCGGCGCGCGGCTGGCAAAACCACAAAGGCGGGGCGGCGATGTCGCGGCCGTTCTGCACCATGCGGCCTTCCGACTTGCAGCGCGTGACGATGGTGAAGCCCTTGCAGTCGCGCTTGAGGTCGAGGCCCGGGCAATCGTCCGAGGGGCCGGCGACTTCGAAATTCTCTTCCACCGTCCAGCGGCCGAAGCGCTGGGCGAGATTGGGCCGCCCGCCGGGAAAGTACCAGCCTTCGCGCAGCTCGTAGCGGATCGTCAGCGCGTTGCCGGTGGCGAGCGGAAACAGCGCGCCCGCCGCACCGTCGATGCGCGCGATCCAGCTCGTGCGGTCGGCGAGATTGGCGGTGCGCGGCTCGTCCAGCCGCGCGAGGAACAGCAAGCCGCCGAGCCCGACGGCGAAGTCGCGCTCGGCCTGGCCCGCGACCGAGCCGAGCACTTGCTCGATCAGCGTGATCCCGCCGTCGTGGCCCTTCAGAACCAGCCGGTTTTCCGACGACCCGATGCGGTCGTAGCTCAGCGTGGCGAAATTGGGCTTCGGCGCCGCCGACAGGCCCGGATGGGCCGCCACGAACTCGCGCACCTGTTCCGGCAGGCCCGGCTTGCCGAAGCCGGCGACGAACGCCTCGGGGCTTTCTTGCGCCGCGAGCGGCCAAGCGAACAGCAGAGAAACGAAGACCCAGACGCGGCGCATGGCGCCACTCTACCGGCGCCCGGGGAAACTTGACAGCGCCCGCACGCCATCGCCAGATAACGCCCAAGAACAATTCTTTCGGGAGGATCCCCATGTCCGCCAAATTGACCCGCCGCGCCTTCGCGGGCGCGACAGCGTTCACCCTCGCCGCCCCCGGCCTGCTCGCGGCCCAAGCGCGCGGCGAGGAAATCAGCGTCACCCATTGGGGGGCGTTGATGTACGGCACGCCCTACGCCGTCGCCATGGAGCGCGGCCTGTTCCGCCAGGCCGGGATCAACATCACCGGCATCCTCACCTCCAAGGGCGGTGCGACGACCGTGCGCAACGTGCTCGCCGGCGGCCTGCCCTACGGCGAAGTGTCGATGGCGGCCGCCCTCTCGGCGATCCGCGAAGGGCTCGACATCAAGATCGTAAATTTGGGCGTGCGCTCGGTCGCCGACGTGCTGTGGGTGACGATGCCCAATTCCGACATCCGCACGATCCAGGATCTGCGCGGCAAGAAGATGGCGATCACCAGCCCCAAATCGGTGACCGACATGCTCTCGACCCTGGCGCTGGAAGCCTCGAACATCCCGCTCGACGCGATCGAGCGCCCGGGTTTGGGCTCGGTCGGCGCGGGGCTCACGGCGCTCGAAGGCGGGGCCGTGCAAGCCGCCTCGATCCTCGATCCGATCTGGTCGGCGCGCGCCACGCGCTACCGGCCGGTCTTCTTCACCAAGGACATCCTGCCGCCGATGGCCCAGACCGTGGGCATCGCCACGACCGAGTTCATCCGCCGCGAACCCAACAAGCTCCGCGCCATCATCCATGGCCGCCGCCTGGGCGTGGATTGGACGCTCGCCAATCCCGACGCCTCGGGTGCCATCATGGCCAAGCACTACGACAATCTGCCCGACGCGGTGGCGACGCACGCGGTGCGCAACATGACCGAAATCCAGTATTGGAGTGCCGGCCGGTTCGAGTTCGACGCGATGAACCGCTTCGCGCGCGGGCTGCAGATCATCGGCGAACTGCAAGGCAATCCCGACTGGCCGCGCCTGACCGACAATTCCTTCCTGCCCGACGATCTCAAGGTCGCGGCTTGACGCAAACACATGCCGCCTTGGCCGGCGCCACCCGGGTTTTCCCCGGGTCCGCCGGCCACGGCGAGGTTCACGCCCTCGGCCCCGTCGATCTCGATCTCAGGCGCGGCGAGTTCTTTTCGGTCGTCGGCCCGTCGGGCTGCGGAAAATCGACTCTGCTCGAATTGCTCGCGGGGCTGCAAACGCCCACGCAAGGTACCGCGCAATTCGAAGGCAAGCCCATCGGCGGCGAGACCCCCGACGGCATCGGCGTCGTGTTTCAGGAAGACTCCAGCTTCCCCTGGCTGACCGTATGGGACAACGTCGCCTTCGGCTTGAAGCGCGCGGGCATTTCGGGCGCGGAGATCGAGACCCGGGTGCGCGAGGCGCTCGCCTTCATGGGCCTCAAGGACTTCCACAAGGCGTATCCAGCACAGCTCTCGGGCGGCATGCGCCAGCGCGTGTGCATCGCGCGCACGCTCGTGCTGCGCCCGCGTTTGATCCTTCTGGACGAGCCCTTCGGCGCGCTCGACCAGCAGACTCGCCTGCTGATGGGCGACGAGTTGCTGCGGCTGTGGCGCGAGACCGGCGCCACGGTGCTGCTGATCACCCATGCGCTGGACGAAGCCGCGATGCTCTCGACCCGCGTGGGCGTGATGAGCGCGCGGCCCGGCCGGTTCATCGATACGGTCGAGACCGGCTGGCCGCCCACGCGCGATTCGCGCATCGTGTCCGATCCCGGCTTCGGCGCCGTCACCGCGCGGCTGTGGTCGCATCTGCGCGGCGAGTCGCTCAAAGCCATGGGCCACAAATGAGCCGCGCCGGGATCTGGCGGATGTGGCTGCTGCTCGGCTTCGCGGGAAGCCTCGAGCTCGCCACGCGCGCGGGTGCGATCTCCCGTACCGTGCTGATCCCGCCCAGCGACATGGTCGCGCGCCTGATCGGCGTGTTCCGCGAGGGCACGCTGCTCGACGATATCGGCACCACGCTGCTCGCGGTGCTGATCGCCTTCGCGCTCGCCGTGTCGACGGGATTCCTTCTGGGCGTGATCATCCACGCGCTGCCGCGCCTGCGCCGCGCGCTCGATCCCTTCTTCGCGACCTATTACGCGGTGCCGTTCTTCGTCTTCTATCCGGTGATGATCGCGATCTTCGGCCTGTCGAAGCTGCCGGTGATCGCCATCGCCTATCTCTTCGCGGTCGTGGCCATGATCGTGAATACGCTGAACGGCATCGACCGCATCCCGCGCGTGCTCGGCAAGGTCGCGCGCGTGCATCGCCTCTCCTGGGCGGACGAAGCCTGGAACCTGAAATTGCCGGCGGCCGCGCCCAACCTGTTCACCGGCGTGAAGCTCGCCGTCGCCTATTCCTTCATCGGCACGATCGCCAGCGAGTTCATCATGGCGGCCTCGGGCCTCGGCTACTCGATCGCCTACGCCTACAACAACTTCGACAACAGGACCATGTACGCGCTGATGCTGTTCGTGATCCTGCTCGTGGGCGCCATCAACCTGGCGCTCTACGGCTGGGAAAAGAAGCTCATGACGCGGCGGCACGGGCGATGAGCAAGGCCTTCGACGTTGTCGCGCTCATCGCCGTGCTGGTCCTGGGCTGGCAGGGGCTGCATTGGTATGCCGGGGACGTCGCCCTCTCCTCGCCCTGGGAGACGGCCGTGCATTTGCGCGCGCAATTCGAGCGGCCGCGCTTCTGGCTGCATCTGGAGGAATCGCTCAAGGCGTTTTCCTACGCGCTGGTCATCGCGTGGCTCGGCGGGATCGGGCTGGGCGTGTGGCTGGGCGCCAATCGTTTCGCAGGCGAGATCGCCGAGCCCTTGGTCGTGGCGCTCTACTCCCTGCCCAAGGTCACGCTCTATCCGCTTGTGCTGCTGATCTTCGGCCTCGGCCTCTCCTCCAAAGTCGCTTTCGGCGCGATCCACGGCATTCTGCCGGTGGCGCTGTTCGCGATGAACTCGGTGCGCAATATCCGCCCGGTCTACGTCAAGGTCGGGCGCACGCTGCGCCTGACGCCCTGGGACGCCGCCACGCGCGTGCTGATCCCCGCCGCCTTGCCGGAAATCGCCACGGGCTTGCGCCTCGGCTTCTCGCTCACGCTGCTCGG
>JAMNXK010000345.1 GCA_023653245.1 Tagaea sp. | reverse complement strand
TCGGTCCTTCCTATTCGACGACGGCCCTATCCGACGAAGGCCACTATTCCCGCAAGTCTAACGCCATTGGCATCGACTCGCCGAAGAAGGATGTAACACGGGCGATTGCCCGCGTGCCTCAGCCGAATTCGCGTTACGTCAGGTTCCTGCCAACTGTGGCACCGGAGACACGCTCGAATTTCGGTGAAGATAAGTCCGCAAGCCTTTATTCTATAACGATTTCGACCCGGCGGTTGCGTGGCTCGCGGGTTTGGTCGGGGGTCGGCACCAAAAGTTGGGTTTCTCCACGGCCGACAACGACAATTGCGGTGGAGGGAATCCCCTCTCGCACAAGGGCGTCGCGCACGGCGTTGGCGCGCCGGATCGACAGCGCCATGTTGTAGCGCGGCGTGCCCGACGTATCGGTATGACCGGTGGCGCTGATCCGCGTATAGGCGCCCGCCTTGGCCGAGTTCGCCGCTTCGACGAGCACGCGTTGCGCGTCGGGCGTGATGATCGATTTGTCGAAATCGAAGAAGACGGTGAAGTTGCGCGGGCCTGCGGCGATCGCGGCGGGCGCCGGCAAGGGGGCTTGCGGCTGGGGCCGCGGGGTCGCGACCGGCGCCGGTGCGGGCGCTTGAACCTGCTGCGGGACGGGTGCCGCCATCGATGCGCCGAAATTCCAGCGCATGCCGAGTAGGACCGCATGATCGCGGAACGGCACGCTCGCCTTGGTGCCGGCACTGGCGGCGATATCGGCCTTGCCGGTGGCGAAATAGCGATACGAGGCGCCCAGCGCCACATTCGCGTCGAGATGGTAGTCGAGGCCCGCAATACCCTGATAGGCGAAAACCGTATCGCTGCCATCGACGCTGGCGCCATTCGTCAGCGTGCCGAGATTGTTGGCGCGCATGCGCGCGGCACCCACACCGGCGCCGAGATAGGGCACGAAGCTGGTCCCGGTGGCGATGTCGTAAAGCCCGTTGATCATCAAGCTGGTCGCGTCGAGCGATCCGCTCGCCGTTTGGCCGGCGGCGGCTGAATTCGCATTCGAGCGGCGATGGGCAAGCTCGAGTTCGGCGCGCGGGCCGTTGCCGAAGGCGTAGCCGACGGAAGCCGCCCCGGCGAGCCCCGTCTTGAGCCCGATGCCCGTGCTTTGCCCGCCTTGCGAAACGCTCGAATTCTGCGGCTTATGCGCGCCGACGCTGCCGCCGATATAGATGCCTTCGGTGAATTGCGGGCGGCCTTGCGCCATGGCACTTCCGGCGGCCAAGGCGGCCGCGACGAGGGCGAAGGATAGGGCGCGCAAATACATGTGGAACCACGTCGATTCGGGTTATCCACAGCACCCTGTCATACCCTGTCCGAGTCGCCCAAGGCCGACTCGACACGGAATCTTTCAAGCGAAGTTTTCCGGATTGCGCGCCAGCCAGTCATGGGCGGCTTCGTAGGCGGCGGCGATGCGATAGAGCTTCGCCTCGTGCCGCGCCCCGGCGGCGAGCTGGAACGACAGCGGCAATCCGTTCGCGTCGAACCCGGCGGGCACCGACAAAGCGGGATGGCCGGTCAGGTTGAAGGCGCCGCGCAGCGAAGACTGCAGCAGTTTCTGCACGGCCTGCTTGTCGTCGATGCGGCACGGCGGTAGGCCCGAGCCCGCGCACAGAACCGCGTCGTGCTCGGCCAGGATCGAATCCATTTTCGCCTTGAGAACGCCGCGCGCGCGCAAGCAGCGAAGATACTCGGCCGACGACACGAACGCGCCGGCGGAAATCAATTCGCGAGCCCGCGCGCCATAGGCTTCGGGCCGAGCCGCGAGTGCGCGCGCATGGATCGAAAACGCCTCGGCGACGATGATCGCCCAATTCGTCGATCCATAGCCCGTATAGGGCCCGGGATCGATCTCGGTCACCACCGCACCCAGTTTGCCGAACGCCGCGGCGGCCGCGTCCATCCCGGCGGCCGTACCCGGCTCGGCGACCACGTCGCGCGTATGCCAGACCCGCGCATAGCCGATCTTCATGCCCGCGATCGGCTTGCCGATGTCGCGCGCGAAATCTTCGGGGCCGTCCGACAACGAGGTCGGATCGTGCGCGTCGGGCCCGGCCATCGCGTTCAGCAACAGCGCGTTGTCGCGTAATCCCCGCGTCATCGGGCCGATATGGTCGAGCGACCAGGCCAAAGGCAGCACGCCGCGCCGGCTGACGCGGCCATAGGTCGGCTTCAACCCGCTAACGCCGCAAAAGCCCGCCGGCCCCCGGATCGAGCCGCCGGTATCGGTCCCCAAGGCCGCGGGCAGCAGACCGGCGGCCAGTGCGGCGCCCGAACCGCTCGACGATCCGCCGGGCATGACGTCCAGGTTCCAGGGATTGCGCGCCGGCGGCGCGGGCAGGTCGAAAGACGGCCCGCCGATCGCGTGCTCGTGCAAGGCGAGCTTGCCGAACGGGATGGCGCCCGCCGCGCGCAGCTTGGTCACCACGAACGCGTCGTCGCGCGCGGGACGCGGATCGTGCACGCGGCTATGCGCTGTGGTGACGTCGCCCGCGATCGCGACGATATCCTTGATGCCGACGGGTATGCCGTGCAGGGGCCCGCGGTCGCGCCCGGCGCGCAGTTCGCCGCCCGCCTGGTCCGCGTCGCGCAAGGCCGCGTCGGCGTCGAGCTTGAGGAAGGCATCGAGCTTGCCGTCGAGCGCTTTCACGCGCGCGATCAAATGCTCGACATAGGCGCGCGGGGCCAGCGCGCCGGCGCGGTAGAGCGCGCCGATCTCCGCGATCGATTTCCAGTGCAACCCGGTCATGGCGCGAAGCGATGGGCGGACTCGTCCGTGCCGTCGCCGGTTTCGGGCACGTTGCGCAGATGCCAGGCGATGCCTTGCGCCGCCCGGATCAGCTCGTCCGGGAACAGCTCGGCGGAACGCGCAAGCCCGGCTTGCCGGGCGCGCACGAGGATTTCGGTTGCGGGATCGGGTTCGGTCATGCCGTGATGATGGCCCGAATTCGCGCTCCGGAGCCAGCCCCGCGTATGAAAATGTCCGGCATTCCCTTTGCGACCGTCGACTGGTCCGGCGTCGAGATCACGCGCCACAAGGGCACGCGCGGCGAGGCGCTGTGGCGCACGCGGAACTTCGCCGATATCCGCGTGCGCATGGTCGAATACTCGCCCGGCTACGAAGCCGACCATTGGTGCGAGAAAGGCCATGTGCTGCTGGTGCTCGACGGCGAGCTCGAGACCGAACTCGCCGACGGGCGGAAATTCACGCTCGGGCCGGGCCAGAGCTACCAGGTCGCCGACGGCGCCGAACCGCATCGCTCGCGCACGTCCCCCGGCGCCAAGCTCTTCATCGTGGACTGAGCATGATCGGCACGCGCTACCTCGAGGATATGGCGGTCGGGCAGACGTTCGAATACGGCGCGATCGAAGTGACCGAGGCGGAGATTCTCGACTTCGCCCGGCGCTTCGATCCGCAGATTTTCCATCTCGATCGCGATGCCGCGAAGGAAACTTTTTTCGCCGGTCTGGCCGCCAGCGGTTGGCACACCGCGGCGATGACGATGCGGCTTTTCGTCGATAGCGGGTTCGATCTCGCCGGCGGGATCATCGGGGCGGGCGGGTCGCTGACCTGGCCGCGTCCGGTCCGGCCGGGCGACGTCCTGTCCTTGCGTATCGAAATTTTGGAGATCAGGCCCTCGCGCTCGAAACCGGACAGGGGTATGATCAAGGCGCGTTTGACGACGCTCGACGCGGCGGGCGAGGCGGTCCAGATCATGACCGCCGACCTGCTCGCGCTGCGGCGCAATCCGGGCGTCCCGGCGGCGCCGACGGGTGCGGCTTAAGGCAAGTTTCATCCGGGTTTGCTGCAATCGTCCTTTGTCGCAAGGGGGCGCGCGCGAATGTCGGGGCCGGACGGAATTCTTTCGATCAAGGGGCTG
>JAMNXK010000344.1 GCA_023653245.1 Tagaea sp. | reverse complement strand
TCGGTGATGGCGCTGCTGCGCGATCATCTGGGGCCGTTCGTGCTCGGCAAGGATCCCGCCAAGATCGAGGCGATCTGGACGGGCATGCTGTTCCACAGCCACGCGACCACGGTGGGCGCGATCACGGCGCTGGCCATGGCGGCGATCGACACGGCGTTGTGGGACCTCAAATGCCGCAAGGCCGGGCTGCCGCTGCATGTCGCCGCCGGCGGGGCGAAAGACGCGATTCCGGTCTACACGACCGAGGGCGGCTGGCTGCATCATTCGCCCGAGCTGCTTGTCGCCGAGGCGATCAAAGCGAAGGACGAAGGCTTCAAGGGCGCCAAAATCAAAGTCGGCAAGCCGACCGGCGGCGAGGATCGCGCCCGGCTCGACGCGGTGCGCGCCGCGGTCGGCGGCGAATTCGCGCTGATGGTCGACGCCAATCAGCGCTTCACGGCGGCCGAGGCGTTGCGCCGCGCGCGGCTTTACGAGCCCATCGATCTCGAATGGTTCGAGGAGCCGCTGCCCGCCGACGACATCGCGGGCCATGTGCGCCTGCAGGCCGGCACCAGCCTGCCGATCGCGGTGGGCGAGTCGCTCTATTCGCCCACGCATTTTTCCGAGTATCTGAAACGCGACGCTTGCGGGATCGTGCAGGTCGACGTGGCGCGCATCGGCGGGATCACGCCCTGGCTCAAGGTCGCCCATCTGGCCGAATGTGCCAACGTGCCCGTGGCGCCGCATTTCCTGATGGAGCTGCATCTGGGGCTGGTCTGCGCGGTGCCCAATTCGATCTGGCTCGAATACATTCCCCAGCTCGACCGGATCGCCACGAGCCGGGTCAAGATCGAGGACGGGCTCGCCAAGCCTTCGCCCGCACCGGGCTTGGGGATCGACTGGGATTGGGCGGCGATCGACGGGCATACATCTTTGGGCTCGCTGGCGGTGCTGGCATAGCGATTGCTGAGCGGGACGCCATGGATTTTCTCACCCTCGACGGCGTGCGCGCGCGCTACGGCAAGACCGTGGTGGTGGACGATCTCACCCTCGCGGCGGGCAAGGGCGAGCTCTTGTCGATCCTCGGCCCCTCGGGCTGCGGGAAGACGACCACTTTGCGCATGATCGCGGGCTTCGTGGCGCCGGAGACGGGTGCGATCCATGTCGGCGGCGTCGCGATCCACGCCATGCCGCCGCACAAGCGCAATATCGGCTACGTGTTCCAGAACTACGCGCTGTTCCCGCATCTGAGCGTGGCGGACAATGTGGGCTTCGGCTTGCGCATGCGCTTCGTGGCCAAGCCCGCGCGTGCGGCGCGAATCGCCCGGGCGCTGGACCTCGTCGGGCTCGGCGCCTTCGCCGCGCGCTATCCCGCCCAGCTCTCCGGCGGCCAGCAGCAGCGCGTGGCGCTCGCCCGCGCGCTGATCATCGAGCCCGATTTGCTGCTGCTCGACGAGCCCTTGTCGAATCTCGACGCGTCGTTGCGCGCGGAGATGCGCGGGGAGATCCGCGCTTTGCAGCGGCGCTTGAACATCACCACGGTGTTCGTGACCCACGACCAGAGCGAGGCGCTCGCCATGTCCGACCGCATCGCGGTGATGGATCGCGGGCGGTTGGTCGAAGTCGCCACGCCCAAGGAATTGTGCGACGCGCCCCGCCATCGCTTCACCGCCGAGTTCCTGGGCGCGCGCACGGTCGTGCGCGGCGCGCGCGCCGGCGGAAGTTTCGTGCTGCCGGCGGGGGCGCGCTGCGCGCTCGGCCCCGACACGCCCGACGACGCGACGGCGATCGTGCTGCGCGCGGCGCGCTTGCGCGTGACGCCCGGGCTCGGCGCCGGCCGCTTTCTCGCGCACGGCAAAGTGCGCGAGGTCGCCTATCTCGGCGATTTCCACGATCTCGAGATCGACGCCGCCGGCACCACGATCCGCGCCATCCGGCCCTCGGCCGAAACGATTCCCGCGCCCGGCCAGGAATGTTTCCTGTCGGGCGACGACGACGCCATCGCCTGGCTTTGCGCTTCCGAATCCCCGAACGAAGGAGTCTCCGCATGATTTCCCGCCGCCGCCTTTTGACCGCCACCGCCGGCGCTTCGCTCGCGGCGCCCGCGATCTTCGGCCTGAACGCCGTCGCGCAAATCCGCCGCGGCGACGAGCTGGTCGTCGGCATCTGGGGCGGCGCGCAAGAGCGCATCACCCGCCAGCACATCGTCCGCCCGCTCGAAGAGCGCCACGGCGTGAAGATCAACTACGTGCTCGGCGGCACGCCCGAGCGGCGCGCGCGCGCGTATCAGGAGCGCGGGCGGCCGTCCTTCGACCTCATCTATCTGAACATCTTCGAAAGCCGCCAGGCGGTGCGCGACGGCGTGACGCAAGCCCCGAACATCGAGCGCGTACCCAACGCGCGCCATCTTTTCGACGTCGCGCGCATGGGCGGTTACGGCGTGGCCTTCAACCCGGTCACGGTCGTCTACGACAAGCGCAAGGGCAAGGTCGAGTCGTGGAAGGATCTGTGGAAGCCCGAATGGAAGGGCCGCATCGCCTGGCCGTCCTATCCGGGCGCGCAAGGCACCTCGGCGCTGTTGATGAGCGCCAAGATTTGGGGCGGGAACGAGCGCAATATCGATCCCGGTTTCCAGAAGATCCGCGAGCTCAAGCCCTTCGCCGCCATCCAAGGCAGCCAAGACCAGCTCTATACGATGTTCGACCAGGGTGTGGCCGACATCTCGGTCGAGTTCGGCTCCTTCACGCGCTCCTACGCCGAAAGCCGCAACCCCAATATCGAAATCGCCAATCCGAGCGAGGGCCAAGCGATCGCGCTGAACGTCGCTTGCCCGACCGTGGGCACGCGTAATCAGGCGCTGGTCGAAGCTTTCGTCGATCTGCATTTGGGCGAGGCGTGCCAAATGGCCTATGCGCGCGAAATCTACTATTCACCCACGGTGCGCAACCTGACCATCCCGGCCGATCTGGCGCCCAAGCTCGTGCTCGGCGCCGACGTCGGCAAGCTGGTCGATTTCGACTGGGACTACGTGATCGCCCAGCAAGCCGCGTGGACGACGCGCTTCAACCGCGAGATCGCGGGCTGAGCGGATACCTCATGGTGAGCCCGTCGAACCATGAGGTAAGCGGCCTCGCCCTTCGACAGGCTCAGGGTGAGGCCGCTTCGTGATTTCGTCGCGCGAAAAATGGGCCGGGGTCGCGCTCGCGATCCCGGCGACGCTTTGGCTGGCCGTCGCCTTCGCGGCCCCGATGGCGATCGTGCTGTTGTTGGCGTTGCAGGCATCGCCCGATCCTTTCGCGCCGATCTCGCTGGTCCCCAGTTTCGTCCAATTCGCCGCGTTGCTCGGCGACACGTATTACTTGGGCATCGTCGCCGAGACGATCCTGTTGGGCCTGGGCGTGATGGCTGCGGCGGCGATCTTGGGCTATCCGCTGGCGCTGTGGCTGGCGCGATTGCCGCCCGGCATGCGGCCTTACGCCTTCGCCATCGTGCTCATTCCGCTGCTGACCAACGTCGTCGTGCGCTCGCTCGGCATCGTGTTGCTGCTCGCCCCCGACGGGTTGGCCAACGCGGCACTCACGCCTTTGGGCTTGGGCAATCCGCGCGGCTGGCTGTTCACGCATTTCGCGGTGGGCTTGGCGCTCACCCAAGTATTCCTGCCGTTCATGGTGCTCGCCCTCTACGATTCGCTGCTGCAGGCCGACAAGCGCCTGGACGAAGCGGCCGCGTCGCTGGGCGCCTCGCGCGCGCGGCGCTTCTTCGCGGTCACGCTGCCGCTGTCGCTGCCGGGTTTGCGCGCGGGCTGCACCATCGTGTTCCTGCTCGCCTCGACGGCCTATGTGTCGGCGACGATCCTGGGCGGCAAGAAGGTCTGGGTCGCGGGCATGATCGTCTGGCAGGAGGCGCTCACGAATCTCAACGCGCCGACGGCCGCGGCGATG
>JAMNXK010000343.1 GCA_023653245.1 Tagaea sp. | reverse complement strand
TGGGGCCGCTTTACGGTGCGGAGATCGGCTCGGGCACGCTCGCCGGCGCGCTCGCCGCCAATCTCGGCGGGCCGCGCCGGGTCAAGATGGGGGCCGCGCGCGATCACTTCTTGGGCTTCTCGGCCGTGTCGGGCCGCGGCGAAACCTTCAAGGCCGGCGGCAAAGTGGTCAAGAACGTCACCGGCTACGATCTGCCCAAGCTGATGGCGGGCTCGATGGGCACGCTGGCGGTGTTCGACACCGTCACGGTCAAGGTGATGCCCGCACCGGCCAAGTCGCGCACCGTGCTCGCCTTCGGCCTCGATCCGTCGGCGGCCGTGGCCGTGCTGGCCGACGCGCTGAACTCGCCCTGGGAAGTTTCGGGGGCTTCGTATCTGCCGGCCAACGCGGCCGCGCGCTCGGGCGTGGATCTCGTGCGCGATGCCGGCGGCAGCGTGACCGCGATCCGCGTCGAGGGCACGGCCGTGTCCGTCGCGGCACGCTGCGAGGCGTTGCGCAAAGCGTTGCCCGCGCATGCCGGGCAGGACGAGCTGCACACGATGCGCTCGAAAATCCTGTGGACCGAGATCCGCGACGCGCGCGCGTTGCTGCCCGAGAACGCGGCGTTGTGGCGCGTGTCGCTGGCGGCGACGCAAAGCCCGGCGCTCGTGGCCGCCTTGCCCGAGGCCGCGTATTTCTTCGATTGGGGCGGCGGGCTCGTGTGGCTCGCCATGGACGACGCGATCGTGCCCGCGCGCGCGGGCATGCTGCGCGCCGCGATGGGCGAGGGGCACGCGACGCTCATGCGCGCGTCGGACGCGGCGCGTGGCCGCGCGCCGGTGTTCCAGCCTTTGGCGCCGGGTGTGGCGGCGTTGACGCGCGGGGTCAAAGCCCAGTTCGACCCGCGCGCTATCCTCAATCCCGGCCGCATGTACGAGGGAGTCTAGGTCCGTGCAAACCAACTTCTCCCTCGCTCAGCTCGCCGATTCGGACGTCAAAGAGTCCGAGACGATCTTGCGCAAATGCGTGCATTGCGGCTTCTGCACGGCGACGTGTCCGACCTATGTGCTGCTCGGCGACGAGCTCGACAGCCCGCGCGGTCGCATCTATCTGATCAAGGACATGCTGGAGAACGGGCGTGCGGCCGACGCGCGCACGGTCAAGCATGTCGACCGATGCCTGTCGTGCCTGTCGTGCATGACGACCTGCCCGTCGGGCGTGCACTACATGCATCTGGTCGATCACGCGCGCGCGCATATCGAGGAAACCTACAAACGCCCGTTCCTGGATCGCGCCTTGCGCGCGGTGCTGGCGTTCGTGCTGCCGCATCCCACGCGCATGCGCGCGGCGTTGATCGGCGCGCTGCTCGCCAAGCCGCTGCGCCATGTGCTGCCGGCGGCGGGTTCCCTCGGCCGCATGCGCGCGCTGCTGGAGATGGCGCCCGCGCGCATCGAGCCGCCCTCGGCGATGGACGGCGTGCGCGTCTTCCCGGCGCAAGGCCCCACGCGCAAACGCGTGGCGCTGATGCAAGGCTGCGCGCAGCGCGTGCTCGCCCCCTCGATCAACGACGCCACGATCCGCTTGCTCACGCGGCTGGGCTGCGAAGTCGCGGTGGCCGAAGGCTCGGGCTGTTGCGGCGCGCTCGTCCATCACATGGGCAAGACCGAGGCGAGCCACGAACAGGCGGCGGCGAATATCCGCGCCTGGATGAAGCTCTGGGGCGGGGCGGGGCCCGACGCGATCGCGATCAACGCCTCGGGCTGCGGCACGACGGTCAAGGATTACGGCTTCATGTTCCGCGACGATCCGCAACTGAAGGCCTTCGCCGAGGCGGTGTCGGGGCGCACGCGCGACATCGGCGAACTCGTGACCGAGCTGGGGCTCGGCGGCGCGCAAGCGCCCGAGAAGCTCGTCGTCGCCTATCATTCCGCCTGCTCGCTCCAGCACGGGCAGAAGCTCGGCGCGGTGCCACGCAAGCTGCTGGTCGCGGCGGGCTTCGAGGTGCGCGATCCGGCCGAGGGTCATCTGTGCTGCGGCTCGGCCGGGACCTACAACCTCATGCAGCCCGAGATCGCCAAGCAGCTGCAAGCGCGCAAAGTCGCCAATCTCCAGGCCTTGAAGCCGGATCTCGTCGCGGCCGGGAATATCGGCTGTATCTCCCAGATCGCCGCGGCGGCGGACGTGCCGGTCGTGCACACTGTCGAGCTCTTGGATTGGGCGACCGGGGGGCCCAAGCCCGAGGCGCTGGCGTGAGCCCCCCGCCTTCCCATGAGTAAAGCCTTCACGAAAGAAAGCGACGCGGACGACGACGACGGCCCCGAAATGCCGCCGCTGCCCGGCGGATCGCGCAACCTGATCACGCCGGGCGGGCTCGCCAAGCTCCAGGACGAGCTCAAGCATCTCTTGCGCGTCGAGCGGCCCAAGGTCGTCGAGACGGTGTCGTGGGCGGCGGGCAACGGCGACCGCTCGGAGAACGGCGACTACATCTACGGCAAGCGCCGCCTGCGCGAGATCGACCGGCGTATCCGCTTTCTCGCCAAGCGGCTGGAGATCGCCCAAACGGTCGATCCCGCCTTGCAGAAGAACCGCGATCAAGTGTTCTTCGGCGCGCGCGTGACCTATGCGGACGGCGACGGCGAGGAGCGCACGGTGCGCATCGTCGGCGCGGACGAAACCAACGACGCGGACGGCAACATCGCCTGGGTCGCGCCCGTCGCGCGCGCGATCCTCAAAGCGCGCGTCGGCGATCTGGTCGAGGTGCGCACGCCCAAGGGCGTGGAGACGCTCGAGATATTGGCGATCGCGTATCCATCCTGATCGTCACCCCGGGCGGAGCGAAGCGGAGACCCGGGGTCTTGTGCCGAATGAGGCTCATCCGGTCAAAGACCCCGGATCGCCCTTCGGGCGTCCGGGGTGACGCTACTTTAGCCGGTCAGCCGCGCGCGCGGCGGCGCTTCCAACCCCTACCGTCATGCTCGGGCGCGCGAAGCGCGACCCGGGCATCTCGCAGAGAACGGGCCGCGCCTCTCGGCGCGCACGAGGACGACGGAGTTTATTGGGTCAGCCTTGCCTGGATGCGCGCGAGGGCACCGGCGAAGGCCGGCGGGTTGTCGGCGGCGCGCGCGAGCACGAGCGCGCCTTGGATGCCGGCCACCGCGTCGAACGCTTCGGTGCGCGCCTCGGCGGGTGCGCGGCCGGCGGCGACCAGCGCGCGCGCCACCGCCTCGACCCAGCGCTGGAAATACGATCGTATTCGCGGCGCGTATCGCTCGCGCGTGTCGGTCAGCGCGAACAGGCCGAACGGGCACACGCGGCGGCCCGAGCGGAATTCCTTCTCCACCGCGCGGCACATCTCGGCCAGACGCGCGCGCGCCTCGGCCTTGTCGTTCGCCGGGATGGCGCGCAAGGGCGCGAACACGTTCCCCTCGAACCACGCATCGGTTTCGGCGAGCATCGCCTCGGCCATCGCCGGTTTGCCGCCGGGAAAGAAGTGATAGAGGCTGCCCTTGCCCAAACCGCACGCTTCGCCGATGGCGGCGAGCGACGCGCCGTCGTAACCGCGCGCGCGGAACAGCGCGGCGAGCTTGGGCAGAAGATCGGCGCGTTCGGCGAGAAACCGGGGCATGGACTGATCGGTACAGTCTAAGCCATTCGGTCCATGAAAGCGAGACGGAATCGCGCCCGGAGTCGCGGACGCGGACCCGGCGGGGATAAGTTTTCATGTCGGATCAAAGGGATAGACCTGGCGCCGGACGCCTTGACCCGGCTTTGGCGCGTGCCTAGACCCGCCCTCGCATCTTCGTTTCCGCGAGGTCCCGCATGGTCTCCGCCCTCAAATCCGCCGCCCGCGCCAAATCGGGCGCGCCCCTTGGCGCCACCGCCGCCCTCGTGCTCGCCGATGGCGCGGTGTTCTGGGGCAAGGGCATCGGCGCGCCCGCGAAGAAGACCGGCG
>JAMNXK010000342.1 GCA_023653245.1 Tagaea sp. | reverse complement strand
GCGCACGATCGCGTGGATGCGCGCGATCAGTTCGCGCTTGTCGAAGGGCTTGGTCAGGTAGTCGTCCGCGCCGAAGCCCAGGCCTTTGATCTTGGCGTCGAGATCGGCGAGGCCCGAGAGGATGAGGATCGGCGTCTTGACCTTGGCGGCGCGGAAGCGGCGCAAGACTTCGTAGCCGTCCATGTCGGGCAGCATCAGATCGAGCAGGATGATGTCGTAATCGTAGAGCTTGCCGATCTCGAGCCCGTCTTCGCCCAAATCGGAGACGTCGCAAACGAAGCTCTCCTGCTTGAGCATCAGCTCGATCGACTTGGCGGTTGCCGGATCGTCTTCGACCAAAAGCACGCGCATGGGGGGACTCCGTGGCGGTTTGGATTAGATTAACACTTGGCCCCAATGGTTAACGAAAATAGTTAACGAAGTGTGGCGGGACGGCAGATTTTTCGGCGATTCGCGACTCGCGAATCCCTTTGTTTCCATGGGCTTGAGTGCCGCTTAGGGCTTCGTTAATCATCCGGGATTAAGCTCGAATTCGAGCAAAATCCGGGTTAACCAAGATGCCGGCTTCCGAGCTGATCGCCTCGATCGGGAGAATTCCCGATTACCGCTACTACGGCCGCGTCACGGCCGTGCAAGGGATGCTGGTCGAAATCGGCGGCGTGGAGGACATGCTTGCCGTCGGCTCGCGCTGCGCCATCGGCACGCGCGACCGCCGCCGCGTGCCATGCGAGGTCGTGGGTTTCCGGCAAGGCAAAGCGCTGTTGATGGCCTATGGCTCGGTCGACGGCATCGGCGTGGGCAGCCGTGCGGAGATCGTCGATGGCGATCCGGTGGTCTATCCGCATCCCGGCTGGCTGGGCCGCGTGATCAACGCGCTGGGCGAGCCGGTGGACGGCAAGGGCCCGCTGCCGATGGGACCGGCACCATATCCGGTCAAAGCCTCGCCGCCCTCGGCCCATCGCCGCCAGCGCGTGCGCGGCAAGATCGATCTGGGCATCCGGGCGATCAACACGTTCCTGACCTGCTGCCGCGGCCAGCGCATGGGCATTTTCGCGGGCTCCGGCGTGGGCAAGTCCTCGGTCATGTCGATGATGACGCGCTTCACCGCCGCCGACACGGTGGTGATCGGGCTGATCGGCGAGCGCGGCCGCGAGGTGCAGGAATTCCTGCAGGACGATCTCGGGCCCGAGGGCCTCGCGCGCTCGGTCGTCGTCGTCGCCACGGGCGACGAAAGCCCGCTGATGCGCCGCCAGGCGGCGTATCTCACGCTCACCATCGCCGAGTTCCTGCGCGACCACGATCGCGACGTGCTGTGCTTGATGGATTCGGTCACGCGCTTCGCCATGGCGCAGCGCGAGATCGGCCTGTCGGCGGGCGAGCCGCCGGCCTCGAAAGGCTACACGCCCTCGGTCTTCGCCGAGTTGCCGCGCCTGCTCGAACGCGCCGGCCCCGGCATCGGCCATGGCTCGATCACGGGGCTGTTCACCGTGCTGGTCGAGGGCGACGACACCAACGAGCCGATTTCCGACGCGGTGCGCGGCATCGTCGACGGGCATATCGTTCTGGAACGCGCGATCGGCGAGCGCGGACGCTATCCGGCGATCAACATCCTGCGCTCGGTCTCGCGCACCATGCCCGGCTGCAACACGCCCGCCGAGAACGCCGTGGTGCAGCGCGCGCGCGCGCTGATGAGCCAGCACGAAGACATGGCCGAGATGATCCGGCTGGGCGCCTATCGCCGCGGCTCCGACCCGCTGGTCGACGAGGCGATCCACTACAATCCGGCGATCGAGGCCTTCCTCAAACAAGGCAAGCGCGAGCGCTCGGAATTGATCGACGGCTATCGCCAGCTCGCCGAGCTGCTGGGCATGGACGATCCCACGGTTTCCGGCGAAGAAGCCGAGGAACCGGCCTTGGTCCGGTAGGCGATAGATGGCGGCCAAGCACAAAGGGCTCAAATCGCTCATCCGCCTGTCGGACTCGGCGTTGACCGAGCGGCGGCGCGAACTCAACCAAGTCGAAGAGCGCGAGGCGGAGATCAAGCGCCTTCTCGACGAGCTGGAAGAAGAAAAGCGCCGCGAGCAGGCGCTGTCGCGCGAGATCGAGGCGGGGGCCTTCGCCTATTCGGGGTACGCGCAAGGCACGATCCAACGGCGCAAGGAGCTGGAGCGCAAGCTCGACGCGCTGCAGCCCGAATTGGAGCGCGCGCGCGACGCGCTCTCGCAGGCCTTCCAGGAATTGAAGCGCTACGAGATCGCCCTCGATCTGCGCAAGAAGGCGGACAACGCCGAAGAAGCGCGCAAGGCCACGCTGGCGCTCGACGAAATCAGCCTCAACATGCACCGCCGCCGCCAAACCGCGGAGTGAGGATCGCTTCCCCGTTGCCGTCCCGCGCGCCGGCAAGCACAATGCACGCCGAGGCGGAGGGGCATGTGGCGATTTCCAGACGGATGATTCTTGCGACCGGTGCGGCGTTTCTCGTGACGCCGCGCGCGCGCGCGTCCGAGCTTCCCTTCGCGTGGCTGGGCCCGGCGCAACGTACCGCGATCGCCAACGCCGAGCCGCGCTTGAAAGCGGCATTGCTGCGTTGGGGCGACCGGCAGCTGGCCCGCGAGTCCAAGGCGCGCGCGGCCATCCGCGTCGAAGGCGGGATCGCCGGGCGCGGCGAATACGATGTCAGCGTCGAAGCGCAGCGCGACCAGGTCGCGATCCGCGATCTCGCGCTGGCGGCGCGCGCGGGCGGGGCCGCGCACGGGGCGAAGGCGGCGGCGCTGATCGGGCGCTGGCTTGAGCTCTACACGCCGAGCTTCAATCCGATCGACGAGACGATCTTCGAGAATCTTTTCGCCGCCTGGGACGTGCTGCCCGAGGCGGCGCGCGGCCCCCACGAGGCGGGCATGGCCAAGCTCGTCCGCGATTTCGCCGAAGGCTATCTCGCGCGCTTCCCGAACTTGCGCGGCAACACCTCGTTCAACAACTGGCACAGCCATCGGATCAAGGTCGCGACCCTCGCGGCCTTCGCGACCGGCGACGGCAAGCTGATCGCGGGCATGCGCGAGGCCTATGCGGCGCACCTCGCGCGCACGCTCCTTCCCGACGGGCCGTCGGTCGACTTCGCCGAGCGCGATGCGATCCACTACGTCGTCTACAACCTGCTGCCGCTGTGCGTCGCGTGCCTGGCCGCGCGCGAGCATGGCGAGGATTGGTTCGCGCTCGTCGCATCCTCGGGCGCGTCGGTGCCGCGCTCGCTCGCCTGGGTCGAGCCCTACGCCACCGGCGAGAAGACCCATGCCGAGTTCGAGCGCAGCAAAGTGCGCTTCGATTTCGAGCGCCGCCGCGCGGGTGTGAAGGGCTTCGAGGGCGATTTCGAACCCGCCAAGGCGCGCGATTTGTACGCCGTCGCGGCCCGGCTCGATGCGCGCCACTGGCCGCTCGCGATCAAGCTCGGCCCCACACCGATCTGGTACGACGCGCCCTATCCGCGCCCGGCCTGACGCGCGATCGGGTTCGCTCCCAACCGTGCGCCGTTCCTGCTTTTCGTCACCCCGGACCAGCGACGCCGAAGGCGTCGCGCCGATCCGGGGTCTGTTGCAGGGCGCCGGCATCGAGACTGGCGACAGATTCCGGATCGCGCCGCCGCGCGCGGCGCGCCGGCTTGTCCGGAATGACGGGTTGGTGCGGAGTTGCGCGCGCGGCAGGATGACGCGGCGTCGTTGTTCACCCAAAACGGGGTCGATGCCGGTGGGTCACGCCGTCATCCCGCGGTCTTGCTTGGCGATTTCCTCGACCGGGTTGACGGGAAACTTGGCCATCGCCTGGAACCAGATCTGGCCCGCGAGACCGGCGAGGCTGCAGCCTTCGAGGAACACGACCTCGATCTCGTCGCGCATGTCGGCGGGGATCGCGGTGTGGGTGCGCAAGATGAGATCGAG
>JAMNXK010000341.1 GCA_023653245.1 Tagaea sp. | reverse complement strand
GCCGAGGAAGGAGAAGAACGTCGCCGCGTAGTCGCCGATCGAGTATTTGCGCACGGCCGAATAGACGCCGATGGGCAACGCGATCCCCCAGGTGGCGATCAGCGTCGACAAGGTGAGCGTGAGGGTGAGCGCCATGCGCTCCCAGATCAATTCCGAGACGGGCTGCTGCCACTCGAAGCTCAGCCCGAAATTGCCCTCGGTCAGGATTCCGCGGATCCAGATACCGTATTGCACGAGCAGCGGCCGGTCGAGGCCGAAACGCTCGCGCAACTCGGCGGCGGTGTTCTGATCGACAACTTCGTTCGAGGCGGCGAGCGTGGCGATGTAGCTGGTCACGTAGTCGCCCGGCGGCAGCTGGATGAGCACGAAGGCGAGGAAGCTCACCGTCAGCAGCGACGGGATCATCCACAACAGGCGGATCGCGATGAAACGGGCCATTCGGGGAGGAGAACGGGGGCCGGCGACGCGGCCGGCCCCCGCGCTACGTCAGGACGTGAAGAAGAATTGCTGCGGCAGCGCCGGGCCCGGATTGGGCCAGCTCCAGGCCTGGGGCATTTTGAGCGGTACGTTGCGCAGGTTGTTCTTGGCGATGCCGAAGGAATTGACCGCCAGGCAGATGCCGATCGTTTCGAAAGCGTCGGCCGTGAGATCGAGCATCTCCTTCACGATCGCCCCGCGCCGCGCGATGTCCGGCGTGGCGCGCGCGTCGTCGAACAGCTTCATGCGGCGCTTCTGGCTCTCGGGCGGCTCCTGCCCGTCGCGCCCGCCCGAGACGTACCAAAGCGTCCAGGGAATCGCGTAGCGCGAGCCTTGCGGATGCTGGGCGAGATAGTCGCGCGGATCGAGGATCGGATCGAGCCCGCCCGGACCCGGCCACGTCGCCGCGTCGTGATCGTTGCCGTCGCCGCGCGTGTAGTAGAGCGCCCGCTCGATCGTGTTGACCTTGATGTCCACGCCGATCGCCGCCCAGTGGCGCTTGACCAGCTCGAGCGCGTCCACCGCGTCGGGATAGAGCGTGGGGATCACGTCGACGCTGAAGAACACGCGCTGGCCGTCCGGGCGCAAGCGGATGCGGTCGGGCCCGCGCCGGCTATAACCCAGGCGATCGAGGATCGCGTTGGCTTGCGCGGGATTGTGCTCGGTGAACTGCCGGGCCAATTTCTCGTGGTACCAGGGATGGCCCGGGCGCGGGCCGGTCTGGTAGGGCTCGGACTGGCCGAGATACACGAGCTCGATGATCTCTTTGCGGTCGATGCCCAGCGAGAGCGCCTGACGGAATTCCTTGTTGGCGAACATCTCGCGCATGCGCGCGTCTTTGTGCGTCATGTTGAGATAGATCTGGCATTGCTGCGCGCCCGAGGCGACCAGCTCCACCAGGCGATACGCGCCGCGCTGCATGTTCTGCGAGAGCGTGGGCTTGTTCTGCAGCGAGTCGATATGGCGGTCCTGGATGTCGATGCGCCCCGAGATCGTGTCGAGCATCAGGGATTCGACGTCCTGCGAGATGTTCATCGTCAGCTGGTCGATATAAGGCAGCTGCGCGCCGTCCGCGTCGGTCTGCCAGAAATACGGATTGCGGCGCATGACGACGCGCGTGGCACCGCCCGTGTAGGGCTCGGCGATCACCCACGGATCGAGCGTGGGCTTCTCCGCGTTGCCCCAGCGCGACGGGATCTCGATGTCGCCGCAGCGCGCGCGGAACAAAGACGGCCAGTCGGGCATGTTGGCGGCGCGTGCGGCCGCTTCGACGCCCGGGTTGTACTTGGGCAGGAACTGGCTGCAATAATGCTTGGGGAACAGCGTCGGATGCTGGCCCAGCGGCGTGGCGAGGTTCTCCAGGAACATCGCGTAGGGCGCTTCGAACACGAAGCGCACGGCGGTGTCGCTGACCTTCGTGACCACGCACGGCTTGCCGCCGATGGTCAGCACCGACGGCACCGAGCGATAGAGATCGCTGTTCTTCGTGCAGTCTTCGATCGCGAAGACGACGTCGTCGGCGCCGAAGGGCCGGCCGTCGGACCACTTCATGCCGGCGCGCAGATGGAAGACGAACTCCGTCGCCGTCGGGTTCACGTCCCAACGTTCGGCAACGTTGGGCAGCACTTGGGTGAATTCGAGATTCCAGCGCACCAGGCCTTGATTGCCGACCATGCGCAGGATGCCGTTATGATCGCTCGACCCGCGCAAGCCCCGGCGCAGCGTGCCGCCGTAGCGGCCGGCGGTTTCGTGCGGGCGGACCATCATCGGCGAGGCGGGCAGGCGCTGGGCGAGCGGCGGCAGACGCCCGGCGGCGACCATTTGCGCCAGTTCGGGCGCTTCCTTGGGGGCGGCTTGGGCCGATGTGATCGACGGCGCGGCCGCGATCGCGGCGGCGCCCGCGAAACCTTGCAGCAGCGTGCGGCGGCCGATCGCGCCGGACGACATGTCGGCGGCGGTCTCGAGAAGATTGCGCTTGTCCATGGTCCCTCCCTTTTCGGCTTTGGCAGCCGGTTTCCCGACGGATTTAGACACTGATATATTAGCGTGTCAATGCCGGACCGCGCCCTTCGGGCGCGCGCATGAATTCGTGCAGATGCGCGCTGAGCTTTTCGATGCGCGCGAGCGAGTCCGACAGATGCTTGCGCGCCATGGCGCGCGCGACGTCCGGCTGGCGCGCTTCGATCGCGTCCAGAATCGCGCGATGCTCCTCGATCACCTTGCGCGCCTTGCGCCGCTGCGCGCCCAGCGCGCGGCGCAGCCGCGCGAGCTGCCCGGAATTGCGCCGCACGATCGCCAGCAGCCCCGGCACGCCCGCGGCCATGTACATGATCCGGTGGAACTCGTCGTCTTCGGCCACGAACGCCTCGCGCGCCTCGCGCGCGGCGTATTCGCGCTGGCGTTCCAGGCATTCGTGCAACGCACGCAGCATCGCGGCGTCGGGCGAAAGGGCCAGCGTGTGGGCGATCTCCATCTCGATCGCGCGGCGCAGGAAATTCTCCTCCCGCGCCGCGGCCAGATCGATGGTGCGCACGACCGTGGCGTGCTGGGGGAAGACCTCGACCAGGCCTTCTTCGGACAATTTGGCCAGCGCGTCGCGCACCGGCGTCTGGCTCACGCCGAAGCGCCGCGCGAGCTCGACGCGCGACAGGACCGCGCCGGGCGCCAGCTTCAGGGTCAGGATCAACTCCCGAAGCCGGTCGAGCACGTCTTGGGCGGCGAGGCGGCCCCTTTCGCCGGCGGGGTCCGCCCGTCTGGCGGGCAGCTTCTCCATGTGGGCCAGTCTAACCGATCCGCGCGGCGTGTCAGCCACTAATATATTAGTGCGTTGCCCCCGGCCCGCCCCGGCGCTAAGGTCCCGGCCGGGGGAGGAACTCGCATACATGACCGTCATCGCCGCCGCCCGCGCGCGCATCGCCAATGTCCGCGTGACGCCGATCGCGTTTCGCGATCCGCCGCTGCTCAACGTCGCGGGCGTGCACGAGCCCTTCGCGCTGCGCTCGATCCTGGAGATCGAGAGCGAAGACGGCACGATCGGCCTGGGCGAATCCTACGGCGATCTCGGCACGCTCGCCGATCTGGCCGCGATCGCCCCCAAGCTCGCGGGGCTCGACGCTTTCGATCTCAACGGCCTGACCGCGCGCGCTCACGAAGCCTTGACCGGCGCGCCCTTCGCGGGGCCGGATTTCGGCTTCAAGGACGAGCGGCGCATCGCGGTGGCCACCGGCGCCTTCGAAGTCGCGATGTTCGACCTGCAAGGCAAGTCGCTCGGCCGGCCGGCGCACGAGATTCTCGGCGGGGCGGTCCGCGCGCGCGTGCCCTACAGCGCGTATCTGTTCTACAAATTCGCCGCCCATCGCGACGCGCCCGACCCGCGCGATCCCTGGCCCGAAGCGCTGACGCCCGCCGGAATCGTCGAGCAAGCGCGGCGCATGATCGAACTCTACGGCTTCGGCTCGAT